>JBKOWU010000064.1:0-3742 GCA_046724555.1 Thermoproteota archaeon
AGAGCATATTGGAATCCACCTTAAGGGGTCAAAGCCAAGTTGTTTATATTCTTCTACGGTATCCCAGAATTTATCAGTCAATCGCAACTCTCTCCTAATAACCACTAATTTTATTACTTGTGATGTATAATAAATTACTCATTAATAAACAAAACTTCGTACTTAACTTAATAAATCATCAAAAATCTGTATACTTGGATCGATACAATGTATTGTTTCATAGATATATCTTTTTTATTACAAATTCTCATTAATTCGTCTTAGTTTAGAAGCGGTTATAACAAATAATATTATAGGTGTACATGCAGAGAAAGATCTATTGTCTGAAATACAGAGGATTACATCTAACCCAACACCTATACAACTTCAAAAAATTTCAGATGAGATGGAAAATAGGACTGCATATGATATTTTGAGATGGGCTGTTGATACCTATGGATTAAGAGTTGGGCTTGCATCTAGTTTTGGTGCCGAGGACGTAGTCATTATAGATTTAATGACACACATTAACAAAACAAAGACCAAAGTTTTCACCTTGGATACGGGCAGACTAAATCAAGAAACTTACGACATCATGGATCAAGTTCGTAAAAGATATGGCATAAGTATTGAGGTGTACTTCCCTTATCAAAATGAGGTAGAAGAAATGGTTCAAGCAAAAGGCATGAATTTAATGTATGAGAGTATTGATAATAGAAAGCTTTGCTGTGAGGTTAGAAAAGTGCATTCACTTAACAGGGCTCTTAGCAAGCTTGATGGTTGGATTACGGGTTTGAGACGAGAACAGGCTGTGACACGAGCTAACGTCAAGAAGATCGAAGTTGATTATTTGCATGGTAACATTCTTAAGATAAATCCACTAGCAGATTGGGCAAGTAAAGATGTCTGGGACTATATTCATAAAAATAATGTCCCTTACAATAAGTTACACGACATAGGTTATCCAAGTATAGGCTGCGAACCATGCACAAGAGCAATTCTATCTGATGAAGACCCAAGGTCAGGTAGGTGGTGGTGGGAGAATGCAGAGCACAAAGAATGTGGTCTGCACTGGGATTCTACCAGGCAAGATAAAAAGAAATAGGAAAAATCGCCTTGAGCAATAGTAGTAGTGGAATACCTAAGCCTCATGGAGACAAGCTGGTAAACAGAGTCTCTAGCGCTATTGATAATGACCATGATGATCTCTCGTCAGTAGATATCAGCGCAGATCTTAGAAACGACATAGAAAATATTGCTGATGGCGTATTTAGTCCACTTGAAGGTTTTGTAGTACAGGAAGATTTCCAAAGTATTCTAAAACATGGGAGATTGAAAAACGGCTTAGCTTGGACTATCCCTATAATTTTAGACGTTGATAAACAAACTGCGGTAACTATCAAGGATTTCAAAGATGTGTCTTTAAGAGAAGGAAGCAATAATTTTGGAGTCCTGCATGTGGAAGATATTTATCCATTTGATAAACGTGCTGCAATGGAATCAATCTACCAGACGTCTGACCTAGGACATCCGGGCGTCATGAAAATGACAAGTATGAAAGAGTGGCTTGTTGGTGGCAAGATTGAAGTTATAAAAAAAATCCCACAATCACCATTAAGAGCATACAGAATGCGTCCTACAGAAACTAGATCAGAGATAACCAAGAGAGGATGGAAAAGCATAGTTGGATTTCAAACGAGAAACGTCCCTCATATTGCTCACGAAATGTTGCAAAAGGCTGCTCTTAACATTTACGATGGCCTATTTATAAGCCCCTTGATTGGAAAGAAAAAACCTGGCGATTTTAAGGACGAAATAATTCTAGCAGCGTACAAATCACTTATGGAAAACTATTACCCAAGAGACAGAGCTATGTTTGTAACATTACATACTGAAATGAGATATGCGGGACCAAGAGAGGCAATTCATCATGCCATCATGAGGAAGAATTTTGGATGTTCTCACTTTATAGTAGGAAGAGATCATGCTGGAGTTGGAGATTATTATCATCCCTTTGCAGCCCATGACATATTCAAGGAATATCCGGACCTTAATATTCAGCCGGTTTTTTTTCCATCGTTTTATTACTGCAAGAAATGTTTATGCTATGCTAATGATAGAAATTGTCCTCATGATGCAAAATTCAAAGAAGAATTAAAGGGGACTAATATAAGAAAAATGGTTAGTTCGGGTGTAATTCCACCCATACACCTGATGAGGCCCGAAGTGGTAAATACAATTCTATCATTTAGAGATGCATTTATCAGGTAATATCTGCAAAAATCTTTCAGTACGCAAAGAAAAGAATAGAAAAAAATGTTAGCAGTTGTTGTTCAGTCATTAAATGGAAAGTGGGAAATCAAAGAAGTCTCCACTCCACAACGTGGCCCCAATCAAGTGCTTATAAAAATCTATGCGAGTGGCATATGCTATACTAATGTACATATTCCTAAAGGCTCCCTGGGGGTACAATTTCCTCATACAATAGGCCATGAACCCGCCTGAGAAATTGTTGCTTTAGGCGATAATATAACAACACGAAAAGTTGGTAATGATCATCAATAGATAAATTATGTGGCTGTATGTTAAATATACCTAGACTGCACTACCTGTAAATTAATTTACTTAGGAATTTTGGTATTACATTAAAATCTTTTTTTCTTTCAAAACCACAACCAACTCAGTTATTGCCATTGATACTGTTATCTGGTAACGGAACCTTAGTATCAGTATTCTCCATGGATATAATTGAATATTTTTCGACAATAATATTCTTATATTCTCTGAATAATCGTTGGTTGGAATTTTCAGTGGTTTTATAGTATCTTTACTGTATAGTCAAATATCATCAAAGAAAAGGGCGTTGCCCCTAGTGTTTCATTCTCTATTGCAGGATTATATCTCTGAACTTATATGTGCTCCAGCCCTCACGTGGGTCTAAGATTTACACTCGTGTGTTTTGGATGCAGTACTTCATATTTTTCGGACTCACTGCGGCTAGAATTTGTACAATTTCAACTCAGATCAATCCGTAATTAATTAGCATAACAATATAATGTCTAACCTTAGCAAAAGACACTAGAATGTCTTCATTCGATAAATCCTTATTTAACAAACAATCAAAAATAGAGTATACATGATGGCAGACAACCTAGTTCAAGGAAAGCTAGAGACAATAACTAACAATGGCTTGACATGGATAGATATTCAAAAACCTACTCGTGACAATATACAGATGATTGGACAAAAGTATTCTTTCCACGAGTTGAATCTTGAGGATTGCCTTTCTAAAACATCTATTCCGAAGATGGATAGATATAAAGATCATATATTTGTCATACTACATTTTCCAACTGTAGAAAAGAAGGAGAAGAGTACGTCGGCACGATTCAGCCAATTATCTATATTTGCAGGAATAGATTTTGTAGTTACAGTGCATCAAGGTAATCTTAAGCCTCTTCAAGAAATGTTTTATTTGTGTAAACAAAGTGAAAAACAACGGGAAATGCAGATGGGAAAAACGTCTGGTTATTTGCTTCATAGCATAATAGATGTGCTAGTAGATGATCTTCTTCACATGTTGATGAAAGTAGTAGGTAACTTAGATGATATCGAAGATGCAGTATTTGATGATAAAATAACAGTTGTTAAAGAAATTTCGTTTTTGAGGAGAGAAATTACAACACTTAGAAGGGTTGTTGCTCCACTCAAAAGAACAGTACTGGAGATGACTAGAGATATACAGAAGTTCTCTGACGAAGAC
>JBKOWU010000116.1:0-3550 GCA_046724555.1 Thermoproteota archaeon
TAGCCAGACTCTGCCAAATATTTCATTATCATTGAAATTATTAGATCCGCTGAACGATATGTGGTTTATTTCTTGTGAGGATAATGGTATTGGAATTCCATCTGATAAGGTACCTGTTGCAGTCTGTTCTTTTTTAACTTCTGGTAAATATGTTGAAAAACAGCAACGTGGGCTGTTTGGTGTTGGCTTGAAAATGATAGCTGCATTTTCTACCAAAGATACGGATCATCCGCTTATGGTCTGGACAAAATCTCAAGAAGAAGGGTCGGAATATTATTTTGAACTTAGAACTGATATTGGTACAAATAAACCTATAGTTCTTGACAAGAAGATACTGAAAACAGACCAACGTCAGATTAAAACTGAATCTGGTTTTAAGGTTCAGGCTGTTTTGCGCGCTCGCTTGTCTCCAATAACAAAAAATAAAATTTACGATTACATAAGCCAAACTAGTATCGTCAACCCTTATATGGTATTAACATTCCAATCAGATGAAGGAAAGGTTGTATTCGACAGAAGAACAAAGATCATGCCCCAACCTGCAAAGGAAGTTCTACCTCATCCATCTGATATGGACTTGAAAACTCTAAAAAAAGCAATACTGAATTTCACGAATCAAAAAACAACACTGACAGGTGTGTTATGTAATTCATTTCAGAAATTATCTAGCGAAAAGGCAAAGGAAATCCTCGCCAGATCAGAAGTAGGAATGAAGGCTGCTGAAAAGTATAATGAACATGAGCTAATCAAGGTTGTTAATATTTGCAAGCAGACTAAATTCCAGATACCTAATACTGACCACCTCAGCCCAATTGGAGAACATATCCTAACTGCAGGCATGACATCAGAATATACTATTGTTACAAATAAGCAGACTCATACTGTCGAGCAGTCACAGCAACAATTATCAGTGAAGGTGTTAAAGCCTGCATTGACAGCATACTCATCGAGAGTATGTGTCGTCAACAACAGGCCAACTATTGTAGAATGTGGCATTGCTTATGGTGGCGACATTCCGTCATTCAAGCTGTATAGGTTTGCAAATAAAATCCCTTTGTTATATGATGAAGGTTCAGACGTGGCGAGGGAAGTCGTATCTGAAGTAGAGATTAACAAAATGGGGATCTCAAAAAAAGAAGTAAAAGAACAATTTGCAAATCCTGAAGCTAAAGGCGATCGAGCTATAGAACTACTTCCTATTCACATATTCTTTCATATTTGCTCGACTAAAATTCCCTACAAGACTGCAGGCAAAGAGAGCATTGCGTCAGAAGGAGATCTGAAACGGAACATGAAAATATGCTTGTCTGATCTATATAGGAAGGTAAGCGCTCAGATTCGCAAAGAGTTACGGCAGAAAGAAGCAGACAGCAGACTGCATCTTTATAAATATTACATACCGTTAATAGTTAACGCAATTTCTGAATCGATCAAGATTGATGCAAACAAGTTGTCAGAAGCGTTTGGTAGACTTGCCGAACGACATGTAAAAGGTGAAATCGTATACAGCCAGGCTATTAGAAAGGAAGACAAAATTACAGGAGATAAAATTGAAGAAGAGATAAATGAGAAAAGAGAGTCTAAAATCGTGAGCCAAAACGTAATTCAAAATAATAATGATAATCATGGCGCAATAAAAAAAGGATCACTTAAATCAGATTCCAAAAAAAATATAGGATCTAAGAAAAAGGCAGTTGGTTTGGAACCAAGGGAAAGAAGAGCTGGCACTGGAGGACGACAAACAACCCTTGACACACTAGAGTCTTCAAAAAAGCGGAGCAGAGGATAATTGCCTGCAGAAGATAAGCGCCACCAAGAAGTTGTAAAAAAAATAAAACTAATAATGAGAGATGTTAGCAAAGACATAATAACAGGAGAGGCAATGCCTATCCTGGACGTCCCAAAAGTTGGTTATGACAATACAGTTTGGTCTGATCAAAAGAGAATGCTTACAATAGGAGACAAGAAAGTTCAAGTAAGTCCAGACAGCACTAAAAAGATCCCTACCTTTACTCAATATATTGTTATGGCTAGTGCAATTAGAAGGCTTCTTGATGAAGAAATGGAGAGCACGATTAGAGGAATGTATTACGCTACGCTTAGTACAGTAGGTGATGAAAAAAACAAACAAAAATTCTGGAATAACCAAGAAAACTCTGACGATGCGATTAAAGCAGTAGAATTGCTCACAGGAGTACCGAGAGAAGAGTTTTCTGTTACTTCAAAACCAAAGGGAATGATCTCTGGACCAATTACTCTCCGTGTTGGAGGCGATCTTATAGACTGTAACCTTGGAAGTAGAGCTACATCACAATTAATTCCTACTAACATTCGCGACGTCGAAATTGTAAATGTTAAAGCAGACTTTGTAATGGTGGTAGAAAAAGACACAGTACTTAACAATATACGAAAATCTGGATTCATACAGAAGTATAATGCAATCCTAATGACAGGTTCAGGAGAACCAGATAGGGCTACAAGAATCATGGTAAAAACACTCAATGAGGAATGGAAAAAACCAGTTGTAATCTTTGCTGACGCGGATCCTTGGGGTTTGGGTATTGCATTGCGTTACAAAATCGGAAGCGAATCACTCAGTTATGACAGCCATAGGCTGGTCACTCCAAACGCACGCGTATTAGGTATGCTATTCTCAGACATATATGAATACAATATCCCAGAAGTAGCCAGATTGGATGCTTCCGATGAAGATATTAACAGAGCAAATGATATGAAAAATAAACCTTGGTTACATGACAAACACTGGCAAAGAGAATTAAATCTATTCTTACAGCGTAAAGAGAAGTGCGAACTGGATGCCTTCTTTAAGCATGGATTCAAATATCTAGCAGATGCTTATCTTCCACAAAAGTTGCGGCAGGCGGGGCTAATTTGATATATGCATATATTTATTGATATCTATTTTCATTGCGATCATATCTGTGATTGGTGGAATATCGATATCATACGTTATGAATTTGGCTCCAGGAGGAACGATCGTCATTATTTCAGTAGGTATCTTTCTTAATGTAGTCTGTATCAAACACTCATTCATGGCAATCGAAGCAGAAGGGCAGACAAAACAGTTCAATAAGATAAACTAGTCAACAAATCTTGTACTTTATAACTGATATTTACTCAGTTTAAATGAGGTCTTGTAATTCAGACGATAACATATAATAATATTGCAAATCAGAGAAACAAACTTTTTCATGAAGATCCTTTCTTGATGTCTACCAGTAGTTGTTCTCCTACCTGAGGACTTCCCATTATCTCATAGCGTCTTCTTGGCATCGTAATCTGAACAAGCGTTTGTGAATATGATTTGATCACAGTCTGAGGTTGAGATCCGAGAATAGCTTCTAAAATTGGCTTAATCTGCCCTTTAACTTCAGTATCTGTGATAGCTCGATCAACAGCTTCTAGCATCAGCTGTTGCTGAGAAACAGATTCAAGATCTACATCTTCGCTAAGACTTAGGGTCACATTCACCCCATTGTCTACCATCTGATTAATTCTGTAACGAATTAGTGAATTGTCCAATATACAA
>JBKOWU010000196.1:0-2557 GCA_046724555.1 Thermoproteota archaeon
GTAATGTAATGCTTCCTTTATCTTGCTGTTGTCAACCATGTTAAGTGATCCTCTGCACAGAGGACATCTGAAGAACACTTCTACTGCATAGTCGAATTTGACACGAGGACAGTCTCTGTTGCCACAGTGATAAAATTCAGACGATTCTTCATATTCCAATCTCTTTTGTAGTCTGTCGAGAATCTTTTTCTTCTGATTTTCAATAAAATTGTCAACCTGATCCTGCTTCGCGCGCCATCTATACACAAACCACCCCTTCTTCTCATCTTTCACTCTTATACCAGTAATTAGAGCCTTGCCAAACATATCATAAAGAACCTTTCTTATTATGTTGATCCTCAAACCAGTGGCACTTGCAATTTCCTCATCAGTCGTGTCTTCTGTATTTAAAAGAGCACGAGCAACTTTTGTGTATTCCTCTCCCCCAATTAAACCTGCAATCTTAACGAAAGAATCTTCATATTCGACTGAATGCATCTAATTATTAGATTGATATTTTTGGATATATAGTTTTGTTAAATATCATGGTTGAATGTACTAAAGATATACTATAATATAATGAAATCATATTGTTTCTTTAGACCAACTAAATACCAATTATTTATGCAGCAGCTAATACTGCAAGTATCCATATTGTATTCTATGAATATATGGGTTGCAGATGCTTGCTGTTATTGTTTTTTCTTTACCTTTGGCTATGACTGTAGCGTCTTCCCCAGCCGTTATAATTGTATCTACTCCCACCATACTGAGGTCTGTCTTTGGTGTCATAACGATATCCGCCGCTTCTTCCATGATAACCTTTGTTATTATTATTATTGTAATTACGTGTACGGTGATATCCTATATTTGAGCGGTGGTGAACAACATGCACCTCAATTCCCATTTCTTCATTGAGCTTGCGGATAGGATGTTCAGTCTGTCTTAAAATTCTTGAAAAACCATCCATTCTATCCTGTGAAACTAGAGAGATAGCTTTACCACTTCCTCCAGCCCGTGCAGTTCTTCCAATTCTGTGGAAGTAAATCAGTGGATCTTCAGGAATATCATAGTTAATTACATGACCCACTGCCGGGACGTCAATACCACGTGCTGCAATGTCAGTTGCTACCAAGATGTCTTCACTTCCTCTTTTGAATCGATACATTGCATTATCTCTTTGCCTTTGAGAAAGATCTCCATGAATAGTGGTTGCTTTGAAACCTTCTCGCCTGAGTTCTTCCGCGAGTCTCTGTGTTCTGTGTTTAGTTGCAGCAAAGATGATCGTTTGCGTGTTATCTCTGTTTCTTATAAGGTTGCACAGATGCTTAAACTTCTCTCTCTCATGTACAATTAGATAGGATTGCTCTATAGTATCAAGACCAATCTCTTCTTTGTTAAGTCTGATTTCTTCAATTTCCTTCATATATTCCTGTGCTAGTTTTAAAATCTCGGGAGGCATAGTTGCAGAGAATAAACATGTTTGTCTGTCTTCGTTTATGTAAAATAATATGAATTTTATATCATCAATAAAACCCATATCAAGCATTCTATCTGCTTCATCGAGAACCACATATTTTACAGAATCTAGCTGAATCGAACCCTGCTTAACATGATCAATTAATCTGCCAGGAGTTGCAACTACTATTTGCACTCCTCTTTCTAATTGATCATACTGTATATTAATACTCTGTCCACCGTAAATAGACACTGTTCTAATGCCAGTGTATTTTGCTAACCTGTTTATTTCATTTGTTACTTGCACTGCTAATTCTCTCGTAGGTACAAGTATCAGTGCTTGTATCGGACCATTACGCTTTACTCTAGTTAGTATAGGTAATGAAAAGGCCGCTGTCTTGCCAGTTCCTGTGTGCGCTTGTCCTACCACATCTATACCATTTAAAATAAGGGGTATAGACGTCTCTTGTATAGGAAAAGGCATTTCAAATCCATTTTCTTTGAGTGCTTTTAGAATTTCAGCACCCATTCCTAATTGTTGAAATGTTTTTGTCAATTTTCATTTTCACTTTATATTGTGTTACAAAAGCCATGGGAGATATAAGGGGGTGAGTATTATCTTCATATACATACTAAATCTGCCACAATTCTTTTGTAATTTAGTATGTAAATTACAAGCATATAAGGTATACGGAATAATGACTATGAAAATAGATTATTACTAGTTTCATCTATCTGCATTGAAGATAACATTGTGTACCTAGAGAAATCTTTTAAATAACTTGTGTAAGGCAGATAAGGTGTATAATATGATAAATAAAGGTAATGATCTACAGGAGAAGAAGTTACGAGGCTCAGGTGGATACGTATATGCAAAGGTGGCGGAGGACGAACAGAGAAGAGGTAATCTAGGAGGACCTGATTTATTTCTTGCTGGCGTAGGTAGGCTAGATGAGAAGAGATTTTCAAAATATTATTGTAACAAATGTGAAAGAGAATATGAAGGTTCACCAATGGTAAATTATGAAAATCCAAATGAACAACTTGGAGAAGGAGTTACCTTGATCGAAAAAGGAGAATATATGTGTAAAACATGTAATAACGTATTAGCACAATATCG
>JBKOWU010000177.1:0-1559 GCA_046724555.1 Thermoproteota archaeon
CTGTCCTTTCTGTAGTTGTGGGAATAGTAATATCATACGTTATGAATTTAGCTCCAGGAGGAACAATTGTCATTATCTCAGTCGGTGTCTTTCTTGCTGTGATCAGTATCAAATACTCCCTCAGGATAATTAAAGGAGAAAAAGAAAGACAAAGAAAGCAAGTCAGTACGATAAATAGATAATTTAGTTTGGTCAATTAATTATGTATCTCAAACTGATCCTTCATTATCAGGTAAAATGGCTGTGGTATGAACAAATTAAGAGAACAGAGAGCAAGAGACATCTAAATTGGGATGTCTTATGCTAAGAGGAGATTTACTGTAACACGAAATGAAATGGATAAAGTGGTAGGGTTTCTTGCCCTCCACCACTTCTAGATTTTAAATTCCTCAAACTGTCTGAATTTGGGCAGAGAATAAAACAGCTCTAGTATTAACGATTTTTGAAAACAGGTACTAGTATTACATACAAGATTTTACATATGCTATCAATGACTAAAATAACAGAAATAAAACAACACATGCAAAAAGTTCACCCTTTCTGTCCGACGATTTGATACAGTTATGAAATTAACTCAATCCGATGTTAATGATGGAGCCGAATATATCCGATATGAAGTCAGAGATCCAGATTCAATTTTAAATATAATTTATGGACCTCCAAATAGAGAATATAATAATATAGGGCGATTAATTAAATTGAAAAACCTCTTGATATTGTGTTGCCTTACTGTAATGCTTACATCAATAATTTTGACGCCATCTTACATTCATGCTTCTAGTAATGCTCCTGTGCTCTTCCACAAGTGCTCTTCACCTTATGGGATACCTTATTCAGAGTGGCTTAAGAACTGGTGGCAATGGTGGATAAGTATCCCAAATAATGAGCATCCATTTCCAAAGTATGATTCTAAGATATGTTCAGTTAATCAGCAAGGTCCAGTATGGTTTCTACCTGACGTTGAGCCAACAGGTCAACTAACACATGCATCAGTGAAGTATTCCTGTGAATTTCTTGATGATTCTGATTCACTGAAGCGCGCAGTAAAAGATGTAGATTCGATATTTCTAATGGGGACGCCATTTGAAGATGGGACTGAAGGTGAAACTCAATGGTAACCTCTAATAGTGTCTTGCCTTTAGAATATAATTCGTAAGCTTGTACTGCTGTAGATTTGTGCTCCGTTCTCTCTTTTTCATTGATTGCTTTGTCTATAATTGGTTTGATATCCCTAGGCGATATTCTTGCTATTTTTGATATTTCGTGATAGGTTTTGTTCTGGTTAAAATAAAGGTTTAGAACAAGTTCTTCTTTTTGCTTTCTTGTTAATACTCCATTTGAGTCTCTATCTGATATCATATTTCTGCAAGTTTTATAAAAAATGAGTATAAAACAAAAATACGACATTTACGACATTATTACCATTCTGTATCTTTATTACCATCCAGTTATCATTAAGTTACCATTTTCATTGCCTTGATACCCCTCCATAATCAGCGATTATCTTGTATCACCATCTATCACCGGCTATTATCATGCAATTTTGGCTGAACTCAAAA
>JBKOWU010000263.1:0-5271 GCA_046724555.1 Thermoproteota archaeon
CTCTTTAATAAGTAACCAGAAAACCGAAAATGGGACCAAAGAGTTGGTAAATGTAGTATTACCTGTAGGAAGGAAATTATTTGAAGAGATAGACAAACCAACAGGTAGCAACTTTGTTTTTGAAGATAAGGACAAAGGAATAATAGAGAGAGAAAGCACTTGGGCTGGCGTTATTAAAGGGTATAACTCTTTTCCCTCAGGAATAGTCAGTGGCTCAGGTCCTCGTATATTCATAATAATGGCAGCATAACCATTTCACATTGGGAGGGTGTATTTGATACTGAAAATAAAGAACAGCTCACATTTAAAGGCCGAGACATGAACAAGAATGGCAAATTTGTAGTGTTACGTACCTTTTTTACTAACTCGAAAGCAGGATGGATTAATGGCTTAGTTTGTATACTGAGCGGAGAGTTTGATACTTCTACTGGAATATTTAAGAGTACAGGCTATGAATTGACGTTGTAATCTAGCTATTATATCAAGACGTTGTAACTCTTCTTATAATTCTCGACTATATGCATTGGACTACAGTGACTCAAATACAAGAAGCAGTTGTACAACTAACGTGGAAAGAAATCGTGACCTTGCCAAGCTGAATAACTCCATCCAGAGCAGCCAATATAGTATTGCAACTATTATATGCAAAATATGTTACAACAGTATTTGAAATAAGGATTTTGCTAACTATGTTCTTATAAGAATAGTTAACTCAATGTTTCTTGTAGTTTATGGATTTAAGGCAATATATTATTATCATCTATATGGAATGGTCGTGACATAAACATAAGAAATAAGCACACTAAAAAGAATGGCAAATAGATTGCTCCTATTATATTTAGGATTGCAAATTGTAATATATAGAGACTCAAACCATCTGCAACAGGAATTACTGCTATATCTGTAAATACAAACCCGATAATTGAAATTAATGTTGAAAGAATAAATAATAATGCAATATTTTTCTTTGTATCATTATCCATTTCATGAACAGTAAGAATAACTATATTCTTCAAAGATTGATAGGGACCAAGTATGCTACTACGTATGTTTCTTGTTTCGTCTGCTGCTATCAATAAAATGTACTGGACCATCCAAGCATTAAAAAACAGAGAGATAATTGATAACAATAGAACTAAGGGAATGCCAAAAGAAATAATGTTTACAAATAAGCTGTCATTTTGAATACTAATCTTAGAGATATATATTGAGAAATGACCTGTCTTTGCAGAAGCAGTAACTAACTTTCCTCTCATATCAGTTTCATAACCTCCGATATCTGCTAATGTTAGTGCATAAAATGAATATATTACTAGAAGTTCAAAGATTATTATATTATAGTAGTTCTTATTTTCAAAATCTCTCTTTGGGATAATTTTTCTTGAAATCAGTATTAATTGAAAATAAGCAATGGCAAAGGATATGAAAAATAAAAATAGAATAAAGATATCTGAAAAAGGAAAATAGTTTTGATTATTATTATTACTACGCAACCCAACAAGGTAAAATGCCTCAAATATGATAGAAATGATAGAACCTATAGAAGGTAGTACGAAAAGAATTGGATTTTTATAAAGTAAATATGCACTAGACTTGAAAATATTTATGTCAGCCATATCTCAAAGCAAGGTACAAGAGTTAGGAGAATTAAATCAATCATTAGGAAATCGTGACAAAATGAAGACGATGCTATAGCACAGCTATCAGACCAAGTCATGGCTTTAACAGCAAGAATGCATGAAATAGAAAGAAGCAGTAACAATGATGGAATTGGTTAGGCTAGCACTATAATTTCTACATGTGCTTTAGTTAGCCTTCCTTTCCTGTTGCTTTCCACAAATTCAAAATATCTTTTGCAATAACCCTTAATTGCTCAACATTTTCTGCGATTGCTGTATTTCTTAACAAATCAATTGGAATACCATTATTCTTTGCCATTCTGGTATTGACTATCCCTACGTCTTTTAATTCAGACTTTGAAAAACCTCTACCATTTCTAACCAAAGTTATACCTCTGATTTGACGTTTGATAGTTGGTTTATTTATTTCAACTTTCATGTAACCATGTAAATAATGATAATAAATAAAAATTAGCTAAATCAAGACAAAATATATAGTAAAACGGATATTCATAAAAAAGTAGATTGCAGTAAGGAAAAAGGAAGGACGACTAGATGATGGTGATGGATTTTGCTAAGATAGTCCGTATTAACAACTTTATTGAAATGCTGCATAGAGGTGAATGCATGATTGATTCCAAGGCCAATGATATTTCATATGATAACGGAAAGACTTTAGCTGATTTTATAAATTACGCACTACAAACATATTCAAACAAATTATCCATATCTCCTATGCCCGATTCAACTACATTAATCTTGCATATGATGCTATTATTGCAGCGCTTTCCCATGGTGTTGTTATCAAGCAACAGGACCTTAGAAAAACAATTAGAGATATTAGCACCCGACATCAAAACTGTGAAAGCGAAAATACTATGCTAAAATCTGACAATGCATCATTAGTTCAACAAATAAAAATCTCAATTCTATTAAAACCAACCTTAAAGCAGAATTGAGTCGATATCAGCATTCTGGTATAAATATTGATTGAATGAGATATTCAGAGGATAACTTGAAATTATTGAGAAATCATGACAAATGAAAGATGATGCTATCGCACAGCTATCAGATTAGGTCATGGCTTTAACAGCAAGGATGCATGATATTGAAAGGAAACAATCACTCTAATCATGTTTATTAAATTTTAATATGCAACATTCTCTAAATCCACTGACTTATTTTAAGTCAGGTACATCAAAAATTGACAGTATATCAGGAATATGGATATATATAGAATGCAATTCCAAAATGATTTTTAATAGCAACCTTGAGTGAAACTTATGACAGTCACAGATTGGTTAGAAATTACAATCACGTTTAACGCTAAATGTAATGAATGTGGTAAAGACGTGTTACCTGGAAAGGCCCTCTGGTCTAAGTCAGCAAAAGCTGCCAGGCATATATCTTGTGGTAAAAAAATCGGTAATCAAGTAAAAACCAGTGCAATGGCACAAAATATCATGGAAACTGCTTTTGAGCTTACAAAACGAGATTCAGTAATAACTGAATTAAAATGCTTTATCTGTGGAATGAAAACAGGTTGTAATGAATGTGAATATTTAACTGATTGTGAACAAAGAACAGTTTCCGAATATTGTATATGTAAGGAATGTATCAAGCAAGAAGAATCTTTCCATAATTACAAACAATCTTTTGCAGCTAAAACAATGAAATACTTGAAATAAATGATAAATCTCCAGTCTATCTATTAACATAGGGTAGGTAGAGATTTGTTATCTGACAAAGACTTGGCAAAGTTAAGTCATATTCTATCTTACGCTCTCAGGCATAATCCTTTGAAATATACTTTGGTGTTAGATAAAGAAGGCTGGACATCCATAAGGGAATTGTTGATTGCATTATCTTTACATCATGACCATCATCATAGCAATAGATGGTTACGCCATATTGAAAAACAAAACCTTGAAGAGATGATTGCTAGGTCAGATAAAGTACGCTTTGAAATAAACGATGATAAACTGCTTTAACATCTATTCTTTTGAGCTTTTCATGTTTTCCTGCAGAATATCCTATACAGATAATGCCTATTGGTCTGACGTCTTTTGGTAGTTCAAGTATTTCTGACACTTTATTGTCCTCAAATGCTCCTACAAAGCAAGCTCCAATTCCTTTATTTACAGCTGAAAATAGTATGAGCATAGATGCAAACGCACCATCTATTATGCTATAGAATTCTCTTCCACGATTACCATAACGACCTACTGAGCGAGAAGTATTAGAACATACAATAATCAATACAGGAGCTTGTTCTATATATTCTTGATTTACAGCTTATAGAATTCTCCATATAATATTACGTTATATATCATACCTTTAGCATCATAGGGCTTAGATGATATAGGTTGTCCTGGTTTACCAAAACTTTGAGTTTCAATAATTCTAATTGCATGATGACCTGAAAGTGATGAAAGGAAAATAATCAATTTCTAGTGCTGATTTCCGCTATTACTTCATTTAGTTGCTGTATATGAAATGGCTTTCGAAGAAAGCCATCTATCTTGATATCTGGTAATATATTATGAAATTCCTTGTCTTGGATCTCAAATGCACTCATAAGTATTATCTTTACTTCTGGATTGATTTTCTTTACCTGCGTCACAAATTCATATCCATTTATACCAGGCATCCTAATGTCAGATAAGATCAGGCCACAATCCTTACAATTTTCCTTAAGATATTCAAGCGCCATTGATGGATCAGTAAAAGTGGATATTTTGAATCGATGTTTACGTAATGTTTGTTCAATGAGTGCAACTATGTCAAGGTCGTCATCGACCGCCAGGATGTACTTATTCCCACTAGCTTGGTCTTTCTGACCATTCATGAAAAAGGGTATGATTGTTCCTGATAAAAGTTTTATTTTTTTATTTTTGCTTTCTAAGCATATGTACATCATAGTCTGTAATCCATGCTTACAGTACTTATATAACAAGCAACATCACAATTATAGAGGCTGCAGAATCTAAAGGTGTTAAAGCATTTCCATTCGTTGAATTCTTAAAATTAGTACTATAGTAACTGCAGTTAACATCATTATCTATTATTTATTCATCACAATAATTTTCTGAAAATTTCTCAATCCGACTA
This sequence comes from Thermoproteota archaeon, assembly GCA_046724555.1. Classification (GTDB taxonomy): domain Archaea; phylum Thermoproteota; class Nitrososphaeria; order Nitrososphaerales; family Nitrososphaeraceae; genus JAFAQB01. The sequence continues at coordinate 4,731 of JBKOWU010000263.1, forward strand.
ATTTTATCCCACTCCTGCAAGGGCATGACTTTTCTGATTATGCTCTATGCTTATATGGGAATTCAAAGTCTCAGAACTATAAAAAACCTTTCCACATATGGTGCAGCGATATTCTTTGGGAGAAGAAGAACGTTGAGAATTTGAAGCCAGCACGCTAAAGATGAATAATACTGAGCAAGTTGTGGTTGTTACAATATACACAGCGAAAATCAGTATCCTTTATTCCATAATGTAAAAATCATATCTTGATAAGAATTATAGACAGTTTCACAGACAATCAAGTAACCAAAGATATATTGACAGGGATGATCAGTCTGATTATAGTCTTATGCCTATGCAAGGTAGTAATAGCACAAAAACACTCGGGCCAAATGAAAGCAGAGTTTCAGTACACTAAAAAAGACAGTGTATGAAAGTATCTTTATGATGTTCTTTAACGATATGTCATGTACCATTGTGATGGCTGTTAAAGTCGCTTCGTTTAATGATGCTATAACATTCGTTCTTTCATTTCATAAAGCAGAGAATCGGCCTATTATCA
>JBKOWU010000051.1:0-3366 GCA_046724555.1 Thermoproteota archaeon
AGGCGGTGGTCCTGCAGGGCTCTCTGCTGCTTACGCAGCTGCCAGATCTGGAGCTAAAGTAATTCTATTTGAAAAAGACGAATCGATAGCACATAATATCAGAACCAGTGGTGTGACATGGATAGAAGAAATCGAAAAACTTGGAATTACTAGCGAGCATTACAATCCTATAAAAAACTATTGTTTTATATCCCCATCTAACGAAGTTACTATACGAGGCAGTACAGCTAAATCATGTGTACTGAATGTTAGAAGCGCATTTCAGCATCTTGCATTGTTGGCGGCTGAGGCAGGTTCTCAAATTATGCTAAAGAGCAACGTCATAAATGTAATTGTAGACTCTAATAATAAAATTTCTGGATTAAAAGCAACTACTCCTAAAGGAGACGTAGTAATAGGTTCTAAACTTGTCATAGATGCGAGTGGTTTCAATAGTTCTATTGCCAGGAGGTTAGGCATAGTTAATGAATGGAAGCGATATGGAGTTGGAGCTGAGTATGAGTGTTATTGTGAAAAAGTTGACACAGAAACATGGACACTCTTGGTGGGACGAGACTATTCTGAAGCTGGTTATGCTTGGGTTTTCCCAGTGTCAAAAAATAGAATAAGAATTGGAGTTGGCATAGGTAGGCCAGAATCCAAGGTAGATCCATTACAAAAATTAAATTCAATACTTGAAAAGAAATTAAATCCATTCAATAAAATGGGAAAAATTATACCAATTGAACTTCACTATGGTTTCATTCCAAATGAAGGACTTAGAAAATCTACTGTTTTTGATGGATTGCTATTGGTTGGAGATTCTGCGGGACAGGCTAATCCTCTGCTACTAGAAGGCATTAGATATGCCATAGAATTTGGTAGACTAGCCGGAAAAATTGGAGCGATGTCACTGCCAAGCAATTCTAGTAAGGCATCACTAATTGAGTATGAACGGACCTGGCGAAGTACCATAGAATCAAAAATACATTCCGCAATTAAGGTTCAGTCTAGGTGGATTGGGCTTAGCGACGAGGAGTGGAATAAAGAGATTGAAATACTGAGAGGTATGTCTATTGAAGAGTTTTTGGATTTTATCAAAGCTGAATTTACAATGAGTAAAATGGTAAAACTTGCATTGAATCATCCTAGACTTGCTGCTAGGCAATTATTTGATATGGTATTAAGGCGCTGAAGCAAGATTTTTATATCTTACATCCCAGCAAGTTATGCATTGTCAGCAGGAACCATCGAGCAGTTTACTCCCGTGATCTATATGCTTGGATTCGGTGTGCTAGCCTCTGTTCCTGCTCTAATCCTGTCTAGATTAATATCACCTCGACGGCGTTATAATCCAGTTAAATTTCTACCAATGGAATGCGGTCAAATGCCAAGTGGTGAAGGGCGTTCTCATTTTATGATGCAATATTATTCTTATATCCTAATGTTCGTTGTGTTTGATGTCATGTCAATATTTCTTTATAGCTGGGCCTCATCTCTATCTTTGATTCCTAGATCTGCAACTCTGCCGATCATGGCATTCTTAGGTATAATGTTTGCCGCAATGGGATACGCTCTCTATCTATCAGGCAGGAAAGGGATTTGGTGAAAAACATCCGTCCGAGAAGTATTAAATACTCAAATGACAGACAAAAAGGTGAGGAGAAAAAGTAATGATAAAGGATCTGGTTAATCCTTCAAACTTCAATCTTATGGTTAGCAAGCTTAGCGATGTACTAGTTAAGGCATTAGATAAGCCCCTAGGTTATGCTATCAACTGGGGAAGAATCTGGTCTTTATGGCCAGTACACCTTGAGACTGCGTGCTGCAGTGTCGAATTTGGTGCAGCTTCAGGACCAAGATATGACGTTGAAAGATTTGGTATTATTGAAGCCTTTGGGTCACTAAGACAGTGTGACCTTATCGTTGTACAGGGTACTGTAAATAGAAAGATGGCACCTCGATTAAGGATGGTTTATGACCAAATGCCTGAGCCGAAGTATGTAATTGCTATGGGTGCTTGTGCAATTACAGGTGGGTTATATGTCGACTCATATAACGTACTCCCTGGAGTTGATGGGATTATTCCAGTAGATGTTTATGTTCCTGGCTGTCCTCCTAGACCTGAAACTCTCATCCAAGGTACAATGTTATTGCAAGAAAAGATCAAAAGGTCGAAGATCAAATAAACATGACTAGCGAACCAAAAGAAAAACCTATTAATTCATCAACCTCACAATCTTCTGAATCCTCTCCTACTCAACCAGCAAAACCTGCTACTCAACCAGCAAAACCTGCTACTCAACCAGCAAAACCTGCTACTCAACCAGCAAAACAAGAGGCAGAAGCTCCACCATTTGAAAAGGGAATTGTTTCTCAAATAATATCTCATTTTGGAGATGATAAAATTAAAGTATCCTATGTCAGGCCACTGCGTATCAAAATTAGTGTAGACCCAGCTAACATAGTTGAGGTTGCAACTTTTATTCGCGATAATTTAGGATTCGACCATGCAGAAGCTGTCTCTGGTACCGATTACCCCAAAGATGACCAAATCGAAGTCATCTACCAACTAGGTTCCTATTCAAGAGATGATATGGAAGGACATATTTTTTCTCTCGCAACGCGTACCAATCGCGATGATGCACGATTGCCAACGCTGATTAATGTATATAAAAGCGCTGAATATCACGAAAGAGAAACTTTTGAAATGCTTGGCGTATACTTTGAAGGTCATCCTAGAAATGAACGGTTTATACTACCAGAGGACTGGGCAGATCTACCTCCTTTGAGAAAGGAGTTTAGAATACGCGGAAGATGATATAGGTAGTAATAATAATAGTAGCATTAGTATAGAAGGTGAAATAAGAGAAATATGGATGTGGCAAAGAACGTTGAACCAGAGATCGAAGATGATCTTAATAAAAAGTTAGCCATTCAGATTGTAAAAGAATCTGAAGACGACCGCTTGATGAGGCTTAGTGTAGGCCCACAGCATCCAGGTTCTGGACATTTTAGGTTCACGGTTACTGTCGATGGTGATTATATTGTCCACTGTGATCCTGATCCTGGATATGTGCATAGAGGAGAAGAAAAAATGTGCGAATATCGCAATTTTATTCAAAACATTCCACACCTTGAACGTCCAGTAATCCATGATTCTTCTAATATAATATATTCATATAGTTTGGCCGTAGAGCAGCTGGTGGGAATTGAAGTACCACGACGAGGTCAATTCATAAGGGCACTTGCCTCTGAACTTGATCGTCAGATCTATACTTTGTACTGGCTTGCAATATATGGAATTTTTCTTGGCCACTCTACTATGTTTATGTGGCCTACTGGGGATAGAGAATTATTTATTGATCTTATGGATGCTCTGACTGG
>JBKOWU010000124.1:0-11204 GCA_046724555.1 Thermoproteota archaeon
CAACGGATAGGTGCCCTTCACAATTGTGAAGTTGTGCATGGCGTGATGGCAATACTACAACGCTGGAAAATGCTTTACAACAATTCTGACAAATACATTAAAGAAATTATGTCACAAGTACCTCTTGATCTTATAGAAACAATAGGCAGTAGAGTACAGAATGGTGTCAGATTTTCTTATATATTTTCTAGTAATGCAATTATACCAAAAGGACGAAGCCAAATACTGCACAAAATCGGCTGGCGCAATCTAATTTCTAAAGGACTGGTGGAAAGACGCATGCTTAACGAAGTGCAGATAATGACAATTTTTAACGAAGAGCAGTCGTGTCTGATGTTTCCTAATCTAAAAGGTGAACCGGACTTAAATGTAATGTTTTACAGCGAAGATGTAGAATTTCACTATTGGTGCGAAGATTTTTATGAATACATGTGGGAAGAGGCTGAACCATTTGATGAGGCTAAACTTAAGCCTGAAGTTTAAATAGTATGCTTTAAATTTAAGCTATTATATTTGACCTTATCTTGACAATGATTAAGGATCGGCTTCAATTTAATCTACATTCGAACATTATTTTCGTTTTTCATTACACATTTTTTGAAGTGCTCTCATAGTATATATCAAATTAGGGATTAAGAATTTAAACAACGAAAAACAATCATACTAATGGTTCAAATCCTGTATCAAAATCTTAACAAGTCAGACTCAAGCTATTACTACATAGGCATACCAAAAGACTGGAGCGGTTCTAGTGACGATGAAGTGACTGTAATAGTAGATGATGTGTGTGTTGTAATACCGCAAACAATTGCTGGAGCCACCGGAGAATTGATAGTTCTAAGATTGCTCGAGGCAATGATGGCAGGGGATGTAATCGATGCAGGAGATATTCAAAAGGCTATAGAACATATCCTATAGATGAGCCATAAAGGTATATCTAAAAATATGTCTTGGAAACTTAATTAGCTCTGCTAGTGGCAATCATCCAATTTTTTGTCATTCTATTTTACAATACATATTTCGTACCGCATCATCTTTTTATATTTGATTTTTTATTAACTCATATGCCAAAAGCCTTTGTATTGATGAATGCTGAGCTTGGAAGTGAGGATGCAATAGTAGGTGAGTTGAAAAGACTTGATGGCGTAAAAGAAGTCTATCAGGTTTATGGCGTTTATGATATAGTAGCTCAGGTGGAATCAGATACAATGGAAAAGGTAAAGGAAACTATTACATGGAAATTAAGAAAGCTAAACGGTGTTAAGTCTACTCTAACTATGATTGTTATGGAATAAGAGAATATGTATCTGTAAATTCGAAGAGTGAAGACAAGACTTATTTAATATGTTTCTTACCAAATAAGAATAAATAATATGTTTCCTATCCATGACGATACAGAGCGTGTTCATGGCAGACCATATGTAAACTACAGCCTAATCGCAATTAACATTATAATTTTCATCTGGGAGATAATGGTAAGTGCTTTTTTCACTAACAAGCAAGTAGTAACGGAGATTTTCTCAACCTATGGTGTCATTCCAAGGTTCTTTTTAGCTGGTGATTGGTTCTCAGCTATAACGTCAATGTTCATACATGGCGGTATAGCCCATATTGCCGGAAATATGGTTTTTTTATTTATATTTGGAGACAACATTGAGGACAGATTTGGTCGTGTCAAATATTTGTTAATTTATATTAGTTGGGGAATAGTGGCCAGCTTAGTTCACAGCATATATGCAGTCAATACTGGAAGCGGGGTAGTACCTGCAGTTGGTGCGTCAGGAGCTATTTCTGGAGTATTAGGCGCATATTTAGTAATGTTCCCTAGAGCGAAAATTTTCACTATAATCATGGCTTTTTTTATTACCACAATTCGTATACCTGCTTTGGCATTTATACCATTCTGGTTCATTTTACAAATTATCTTTGCACTCATTGGACCTACAGGAGGTGGAGTAGCTTATCTAGCTCATATTGGCGGATTTGTGGTCGGGATGGCAACTGGTTATGCATGGAAAGTTTTATCATCGCAACAGCGTAGACTAGGTCTCGCACCTTTAAAGAAAAATCCAGTACTTAGAAAAGAAAGACCACGTGTAGAGGATGCTGCTCCTCAGATTGCGCCAGAGCTTATAGAAGGTCCAGACTTCTACGAGATCATTGCCGAGATTCGCGGTGTGTCAAATTCATCTGATATACGCGCTAATTATGAACCTGATACTGGAAACATACGGATTGTAGCAAATGGATCACGTAAGTATCAAATGTTGGTAAAACTACCTAATACCGCTATTAATCCTACAATTACATATATTCATATATTAAATGGGATTGCAAGAATTCGCTTATCAAAGTAGTTCATGATCGCACGAATAGAATATTTAAAAGTGTTTAGTCTTTGATATATAATTTAAGGTTATGTATTGAGTTACACCTTCAAAAAAGGCAGTTGAAAGAGATGAAGCATAATACAAAAGGACAAGGTTTATAGATATCTTGTAACCCTGTCTTTTTATTATGACGCACCAAACCCCTCCAAATCGGGGAGGCAAGGTATCGCGGCGTGACTTTCTGAAACTAATGGCAGCTGCAGGTACAGTTATGACTTTTGTACCATTTGTAGATTGGGGTAAATTCTTGCCTAATCCCACGGGTAATGTAGCTGCAAGAGCCAAGGTGGAGTTGCCCAATGGTAGTCAAGCTAATGTTAAGACATTTCCGGTTAATAGCTCAGAATCCGTTATTTATCCAAAAACTGACGATGCAGTTTTGAATAAAGAATCCTTTAGAATATGGCAATTTATAAGATTACCAGAGGAGTTGGGTGGAAGCAAAAATGATGTATCATCCTTTCGGATGTATAGTATGGTATGCTTGCATCTTTGGTGTCTGTGGAAGTATTGGCCTGATCCAGGCAGAAAAAGAGGTGAATGTCCGTGTCACGGTAGTATGTATGACCCTCTTACGGGTGAAGCGTTTGCTGGACCAGCATCATTACAGGCGCCTCCATCTAATGTCCTCGCAAGACTTGATCTAGAGATGGATAACGATGGAAATATATGGATAAAGCCTCCTAACTGGAGTCCAAATGGGAATGGGATAGTGGGATATGGTCGTTTCCTTAGAAAGTGAAAACAGCCTTGTAAGGTTTCTGAGGTGGATTTACGCCGGGCTAGAGCGTACTATCTTTATGGGTTTAAAATTCACTATACCCGGCAGATTTGTCAGTCCTCTTGGTTTCCTTGGCATGCTTACATTCGTTCTGTTCATCATTTTAGGTATCACAGGTGCATTGCTAATGCTTTTTTATGAACCGGAGCTGGATAGGGCATGGAAAAGCGTTCAGACTATAAATGATGTAATCCCATATGGATTCCATATTCGTAATATCCACTATCATGCTTCAAATGCCATGGTAATGTTGGCTCTTCTTCACATGTACTATCAGTATTTTAGTGGTAGATACAAGATCAGAAATGAAATTCTTTGGGTTACTGGAATTATTCTAGGTGTCCTGACAATCTTGGAGGCATTTACAGGCTATGATATAATCTTTAGTGAACGAGCAGAGCTGGCTATTTCTATTGCAGCGTCTTTAACTAACTCGATACCTATTCTCGGTCCTCAAATGCGGGATGCATTCTTTGGAGGCGGATTTCATGATTTTGTCTTGAGATTCTATGCGTTTCATGTGTTCTTCCTTCCCATCTTTTTGTTAGGACTGATGGTCGTTCATTTTCCGCGGTTCCTCGTATTTGATGTACCTATGGTCATGGCAATTTCGGGTGCTATTATGTTGACGGGTGGGGTGTTTCCAGTGGATCTTGGAACAAGATTTGATCCTGCAACGCCACCAGGTATCACAGTACCTGAATGGTATCTGACTGGACTATATGCATTCCTGAGAACTATGTTTGATAAATTTGTAACAGGTGTCGCATGGCCAGGACTTTTCATATTTGCACTATTGGTAATTCCTTTTGTAGATAGGTACAAGAAATTTTCGTGGAAGGACAGACCAATAATTACGGCAATAGGCATAACAAGTATTGCCCAAATTATGGTTACTACTTATTGGGGATTTTACATTGACCCTGACATTAAAAAAGCTTTGCTAGAAAGACTTGTAATTGACCCAATATTCTTCTATCTTGTAATGTTACTCCTAGTTCCACTATCATTTGGATTTACTTATATGATGATAAAGCTTGCCAAGAATGCAGAAGCAAACGCAAAACTCAAACCAAAGAAGCCAGGTGGCAAGACTTCGATAAATCTACCACAAAAATGGATTTATATAATATTTGTAGCATTGTTGGCCTTTCAAGTTTATTTGAATATTTCGGCATATTATGCTGTACTTAACGGTATGAAGAACCTGTCACTGTTTATAATCGGAATCATAATGTTGGTCTTTGCAGGCATGTTTCATATTTATAGACATGGTAGAAGTATGGCAAAGGCACCCCCGCCTCCTTCAAAACCTGCAATTCCTCCAACAACTGCAAAACCCTCTCCAGTTCCTCAAAAACCGACACCTGTAGCACCGTCAACTGCCGAAAGACCATTATCACCTCCACCCGTGCAAAAGGCTACGGGAGGCCAATCTTCAAGCCAAGTATCCCGGCCTGAAACTAGGGGATCATCGATGAATGAAACAAAAGCTAACGATATAGACAGTATATCCTCTACAATAAAGGATGCAGAAAGATGACAGATATGATAGGCTCCAATCTACTGTAATATAATAATATTGACAAATAAACTTTATATGTGAAAAATTAAATTAAAGATGAATGGGAGGAGGACTAGATTCTGGAAAACCATGCTGCAGGTATTAGCATTATTACATTCATAATTGCCGTATCTGTTAGTTTGGGATACTATCAATTTGTTTATGTCCCCCAAGCAAACGCAAAGCCTCAAGTTTCAGCAGAAATATTAAATCCACCTCAGACTACTAATGTCGTAATTGAACCAGGTTCATCTTCTCCTTCCCAAACAAAAAACTTTACACCAAAAGAAGCTGATGGTGCATTAGGTCTGTCAAACAAATTTGTATGGAAAAATGCGGATTCCGTTGCTCACTCTGTTACATCAGATACGGATTATAAGGATAAGATCAGTGGTCCGTTCAACTCGATCGCTAAGACTGGATTGATTCCGCCTCAACAATCATATGAATTTACATTTACAGCTCAAGGAGAATATCATTATCATTGTGAACCACATCCCTGGATGCAGGCTGTAGTGAAAGTTGCACAAGAAAAGTTTTAGTCTTAATATTGCACATGTTATACAAGCTAGATGCTATGTCTAGAGGCTTATAGATAAAGTAATTTATTTGATTATTTTTATATAACTCACATCGTAAGCGATTTCTTTGTGTTCTTGTATAATTGCTACACGAAATTTAACATTCGAGTATCTATCTCTTGGAGTATGCGTTGTATTGGCAATAAATTCTAAAGTCTTTGTCGTTCCGATATCGTCTTTCAATATAGCAAGTCTTCCGTACGGGTAGTTAATTCTTCTTTCGTTAATGGAGGTAAATCTGAGAATGTCGTTTGAATTCTCTATCTGCGAATTAATTACTACACTATCAAATCGCCCTGGATAGTCGATACTTATTGTACCGTGAATGTCATGGCCCATCGGTATTTCATTTTGAGGGAAGAAAATTGAAACGCCTTTTACTTGAGTCAATGTATGATTTTATTACTGCGATGTTTTATATTATTTATATGCAGAAGAAAATTATGCCTTACAATCAATCATACGGCCGCTTATTTTATGCGTTTTATCGGGAACAACTGGGCAAAAGAAGAAGAGGTTTACCACATGTGTGATGTGCTGACTAACCTATCTATACCCATAAGATTAGATATTGCATTCATAGACATTTTTCTATTTAAATCTTAAATAGTACACATTAAATTAAAAAGAACTATACTATAGGCGTAGCAGATTTGTTCCTCGAGCAATCTCTTAGGCAGAAAATGATGTATATCAATGGCTATAGCATAAGATATCTTGATTATGACGATATAACTCGTACCTCGGATAATTACAGATTCTTGGTTCTTCTGCACGGAATTGGAGCGTCAGCTGAGAGGTGGCTTCTCGTAGCGCCAACGTTATCTAAATACTTTAGAGTAATAGTACCAGATATTGTTGGCTTTGGATACAGTGATAAACCTACAGTAGAATATACTATGAACTTTTTTGTAGATTTCTTCCAAGCATTGTTGAACCATCTTCAGATTGATCGCCCAATTATAGTTGGTTCTTCATTTGGAGGTTATTTGGCAACAGAATTTGCTATTCAATTCAATAACAGAGTAGAAAAATTAGTTTTAGCTGCACCTGCAGGTGTGATGCGATCTTCAACTAGTGCGCTTGATCAATACATTATGGCTGCATTATACCCAACATATGAAAATGCACTAAGGGCTTTTATGGATATGACATTCGATCCCAGCGTGGTTACAGAGGATAGTGTTAGAGATTTTATAAATAGAATGAAATTACCTAATGCTAAATATGCCTTTATGTCTACTTTACTAGGAATAAGAGACTCGCCAAAGCTTCCTGATAGATTATCACGACTCCTAGCCCCAACAATGCTGCTGTGGGGTGACAATGATAATATGATACCGTTACAATACTCTAAAGAATACACTAGGATTCCATATCATGAGCTAGTTATGATAAAAGATTGTGGTCATGTTCCATTTGTAGAACAGCCATTGCTCTTTAATCAAACAATTTTAAGGTTCCTAAATGAACAGCATAAACCTTAGGGACTATGTGGCAGTACCGTTAAATAAATGATAGTACAAGACCCACTTGAATGAATGATAAAGGGGATAAAAAAGAAGATTTAGAAACTGCCTTTAAAAAGGCATTAGAAAAAGGGACTGAGGCTCAAAGGGATTTTATAAAACAGTTTTCGTTTATTCAACAACACACTTTGGAAAATTACTTTTCCATGCTTCAAGGACTTACATACTATAATGCAATGTTTAAAACAACTGTCCAGAGTGGTGGTAGAATTTCTATTCCTGAAGCAGAACGACAAGCGCTAAATATTGAAGAAGGTGACTTGGTGCAGGTGGTGTTAATACCTATTGATAGAAAGAGAAGAGACCTTTCAGATAAGTAGATTTTGGCTAGTATGGCTAGGATTGTGCAAGAAATAACTGTTTTTAATCAAATTTAACATTTATGTATAATGTATAATTTCAAATGGACTTTTCGCAAATGGAAAATGCAGTTGTAATAATATCTAGTTGACTATTGTGATCTTGATCTGAGCCATTGCCCGACCTTTGGCAGAACATTGTTCTGAGAGTACGTGCTAGCAATCAAACCCACATGTCCAGTATGAAATCGCATCAATCTTTTATCTGTACTAGATATTACATCATTTAAAGGAACACTGCATTCTGAAGAAACAAGATGATCTTCTTCAGCAACTATATTAAGAACTGGGATTTTAATCTTAGATAAATCAATAATGTCATTGCCAATTTTCATTTCATTTCTTACAAGATGATTATTCTGATAAATATCTTTGATCCATTGCCTGATGGTTTCGCCAGCTATAGGTGGTGTATCATAGAGCCATTTCTCTATCCTGAGGAAATTCTGTACAAATTGATCGTTATCAATATTCTCTGCTAAATTGAAGTATTTGTTTACTCCTTGCTTAAATGGCTTCAGTGTAGAGTAGCATGCGTAAAGCTGCTCAGGGGGTAAATTACCAACCGAATTAAACATTTTGTCTATATCAATATGCTTACAAAAATTTCCTATTACGGTTGTGTCCTTAGCGGTATCAATTACGGGTGCTATTGTTGCGAGATTCCTAACTTTTTCTTGGTATAAACTTGCGTAGATCACAGACATTGTAGCCCCCATACAATACCCATGCAAAGTTATCTTATCTACAGAATTCTCTTTTCTTACAATTTCTACGCAGTCATCAATATAACAATTTATAAAGTCATCAAACGAAGTGAATTTGTCAACATTTGTTGGAGGTTTCCAGTCAATAAGATAAAGATCGAAACCCTGTCTTAATAAATTACGGACCCAACTTTTATCCGGCTGCAAGTCCAAGATATACGATTTATTAATCAATGCATACACTAGTAAAATCGGTATTTTTGAGAGTTTACTAGCCAATGGGTAATAGTGTGCAAGCCTGTATGTCCTTGTTTCTTTTACCACTTCGTAAGGCGTATTGCCGACTTCGACATTTCCGGCAGTATAAAGTAACGATTTCATCTTCTCTAGCTTACGCGAGTTTTCTTCGAACTCCGTTACCATTTTCTTAACCACTGCTTTTTGTTTTTCTTGTATTGTATTCTCTCCTCCATCCTTTTGATCACTCTTTGACCGGAATGCATTCCTTGTATCATTGACATTAATACCCCAATTCTTCTTTTACCACGCAGAATTCCATTCAGTTTATAGATGTGTTTTAATATTTAAGTGCACCTTGAGTTTCAAATTGAAAGCACAAATAAGGATATCGATACCTGACTGGAAACCCAATTTTTATTTATTATTCTTTATACATGCTGTTTCCCGTAAGCATATTGCTCGATAACAATCGTATTCGATCTTCTTTATGCATAAGATTCATTCTGCGTTGTGATTATTATATTGTTCGAAAGGTGTCATATAATTGATGATTCATATTCATTACAATAGGTTACATACAAAAACTAAAATTTGATAAAAATTATCTAGAAGTTATACTAAGTAAAACATTTTATAAAGGCTAGTTAGCTTTTCACGTTAGCATGCAAAGAATGCGTGTACTACTATATACCTAGTAGTCTACATAAGGATGTGGGCTCGTAGCTCAGCATGGACAGAGCGCCTGCCTTCTAAGTCCCTCGTAGAGAGCCGGAAGTCGTGGGATCGAAGCCCACCGGGCCCGCTTTCTAATGGCAAACTATGCAATAAATGATCTCAGGATACAGGTAACGCTCGTATGGAAGAATTCTGTTGAATTCAGTATAGATCTTTATAAAAATATATCCATAAAGTATCTAGAATGTATGCGTATAAAAAATATGCACTAGATGCTAACAATTTAAATATCGTATTGATTGGAGAATTTTAGTACGTCATGTCAATCAGCAAACAGCTTAGTTCGCTAGTGAAGAATGCGCGAGAAGCAGCACCTAAACGCAAATTTAAACAATCGGTGGAATTAACATTGGTGTTAAAGGATATTGATGTAAAAAAAGGGTTTAATTTTAATGAAATAGTATCATTGCCCCACAAGCCCAGTCAAGCTGCAACGATCTGTGTAGTTGCATCCGGCGACATGCGGACGAGGGCTCATCGTGCAGGAATTGATAGAGTAATTGAACCAGAAGAACTTGACAGAATAGGTACCAACAAGAGGGAAGCGCGGAAAGTCTCAAGAGCATATAACTTCTTCCTATCTGATACTGCATTAATGCCAACGGTTGGTCGCTCACTTGGGCAATTTTTAGGCCCAAAGGGCAAAATGCCAACTCCATTACCATATGGAGCACCAGTAGAAGCAATTGCAGATCGGTTTAGAAATTCTGTTCGTGTTAGAACAAAAAATCAACTGAACATCTCTGTTAAAATTGGAGATGAAGAAATGGATGACGATCAATTGACTACCAATGCTAACACAGTTATTGCGATGCTGGAAAAGAAACTACCTCAGGGAGAAAAGAATATTCAAAATGTAATCGTAAAGCTTACAATGGGCAAGGCAGCAAAACTTACAGCAATTAAGGAAGGAGATTGATAAAATAAGGTGATATCAAAAGTAACAACTACGACCAGTGTTAAGAATTATCCTAAAAGGAAGCGGTTGATGTATGATGGCCTACAAGAGCTCGTAAAGCAGTATGATGTCATCGCCCTTTCCAAGATAACTAAAGTTAGAGCCACTCAACTAATGATGGTTCGCAAGAAATTCAGAGATAGTATAAGAATTCTAATAATTAAGAATAAGGTTGCTCAAAGGGCACTTGAGAAAGTAAATGATGTAGTAGGTCTGGCAAATCTGAGCAAAGTATTGGAAGGCCAGTGTGCATTGATGTTTACTGATATGAGCCCATTTAAACTAAATTTGCTTTTAAGTCAAAATAAAGTATTTCTCCCAGCAAAAGCAGGAGATGTTGCTACTAAGGATATTATAATTGCTTCAGGCAATACAGGGATTGCCCCTGGTCCGGTCCTATCTGAATTCAAGGAGTCTAATGTTCCAACTAAAATTGAGCAGGGCAATATTTGGGTAACAAGAGATACAATAGCTGCAAAGCCTGGTACAGTTATCTCTCAGAAACTTGCTTCTTTATTGAGTAAGTTAAATATCAAACCTGTCGAGGCTGGAATCGCTATCAACTGTGCTATTACAGATGGACTCTTTTTTGACGAAAAAGATCTAAAGGTAGATTTGATGGAGTATAGTAATGAATTGAAGGCTTCGTTTCTATCTGCTATTGCTATATCGCTAAAAGCAGCTTATCCAACAGGTGAAACATCTACATTTTTGATCTCGGAGGCACAAGGTAATGCTATTGCATTGGCTGCACAGGCAGGATATTTATCGACTGACTCTGCGAACTTTGTTCTAATGAGGGCGCAAACAAGAGCAAAATCATTGGCAAGTATAGCAGCAGGAAAGGGTTATACACCGATAAACTGAAACAAGTTGAATCTGAAGAATTTGGATACAAATACAAATACATTAGTTATGTCAATCTACTGTTGTACAGATCTAGCCAACATGATTTAACATATATACGATCTGAAAGTACAAAAAATATTAGAATTTTTATCCAAACAGTGCAGATAGTCCTTCTAGCGCTTCTTCCTCTTTCTTTTCCTCTTTCTTTTCCTCTTCTACCTTTGGTTGACTTCCAGACGCCTCTGGTGCTCCACCAGTAGGAGCAGCAGCAACTGGCGCTGTTGCTATTGGTGCCGCCTTTAAGGCTTCATCTATATTTACTTCCCCTAAAGCTGCGACCAATGCTTTTACCTGAACATCATTAGGAGTAGCACCTGCTGCTTTTATGATGTTCTTGACATTATCTTCTGTGATATCTTGCTTTAACTTGTGTAATAATAAAGCGGCATATACGTATTCCATGATCAAAAGATGCTCTGTATAAGACCATAATATAAAACTTTCAAATACT
>JBKOWU010000118.1:0-1743 GCA_046724555.1 Thermoproteota archaeon
GCTGGTGAACCAAAAATTTTCATATACAGGACGTTTTATAAGTAATGAAGCATGGCGACAAGTTTAAATAAAAATGTTATAAACAAAGCGATATATATGCCTAAATTCCTTGATGTTCATCCTTTGAAAGGAGTAGATGAAGAATCGCTAAGAAGATTCCAAAATGCACCAGTAGATGAATTTCAAGTTAAAGCTATAAACTTAATGTATAACTATGAGGCAGACAGATTTTACTGTCTCCTTGAAGCACCAAATAGACAAGCAATAAAAGATCATCATAATAAATATGGCTTTGAGTGCGAATGGATTACGGAAGTAAAAACTACTGCTTAGCTTGACTATCTCTCATTCATTTGATTATTAGATAATATATGTCCATTCAGCTGCGTAGTTGTATTGGGAATTGATGGGATTTGCTACGTTTACAGAAAGATGCAGCTCATGTTTACCAGGAGGCAATGGTTCTAGAAATACAAAGAATCCGTTAAATATTGTCTTGTATATGTGTTGTATTATAGAATTTAGAATCTACTCTGTATTTATCCAAATCCTTGATTGGCACTCCGTCAAGGCTACCACTAATTACACCATAGTCATTACCTTCGGTGGCGCATTTACGCATTTCTTGATCGTTGTGTAGAGTTGGGTCACCCGTATCGCATTGTCCATTCAACACAGCAGCCAGGATAGACTTTCCTGCTGGTATGGTGCAGGTGCAGGTACTATCTTGCTTCCCACTAAGTGGCGCCCCGAGAAACTATACTGGCCCTTGTTGTCCATTTGCACATTTCTCCGGAGTGTAATTCTCTCTTGGATGTTGGGATGGGGGCGATATATTTGATGCATTTAGGCTAGCTAAAGTTCTATCATTTTGAAGAGAGAAGAGTTTGATCAGCTAATATGTAAATGGAGAACATCCACAGGATAATTTTGACACACTTCCATCCTGACCATATTCAAGCCGCTAACGAGATTTTTCAAAGATGCATTCCTGGCTAGCAATGATTAATAGACAGATGTGATTGAGTTCATGGAAAGTGTGACGACATGAGATGCGAGAACCCTGTCATGAATCGGATCCTCGATGCTTACAAACCAATGTGGTCGCTAAATCATGCTATTTCTCTGATGGGTTGGGACTTTGAGACTTATATGCCTAGGAAAGGCACGGAAGAAAGAGGAGTGGCCGATTCTCAACTTCACATGCTGCATAAGGATCTTCTGCTAAACAAAGATTTTGTTGATCTTGTTGAGTCAGCGAAGAAACTGGGGAGCCCTAGCGATTTAGAGAAGGGCATTATACGAGTACTCAACAGGGAAATAACCAAGCAGATCAAGATACCCAAAGAGTTGACTGAAGCAGAATCTCTGGAAAGAATAAGGGGCAACATGGCATGGAGAGAGGCTAGAGAAAAATCTGTTTTCATGATGTATGCGCCCCACTTGAAGAAAATGATAGAAATAAAGAAGCAAATCGCTGAGAAGATAGGTTATGAAAAGCATCCGTATGATGCGCTTTTGGATAAGTTCGAAGAAGAGCTTACAGTAGATGATTTGGATAAAGTATTCGATGCGTTGACTTCGCGTATTAAAAAGATTCTCAAAAAACTCGTAGATTCAGGCAGCCCGTTTTGCAAAGAGAGCAAACTTGGAAAATCAAAGTATGATATCCAAAAAGTTGACAAGCTCAATCATGACATTTTGGCTCTCTTGCAATACGACATGGAACGTTTCAGAATGGAT
>JBKOWU010000280.1:0-38416 GCA_046724555.1 Thermoproteota archaeon
GCAGCGTCTGTACTTTATATGTCATCTATGAAGACTGGCGAGAATATAACTCAAGGTGACCTCTCAGATGCAGCAGGAGTTACAGAAGTGACTCTCAGGAATAGATATAAAGACTTAATGAATCGCCTTGAGCTAAATTAGCGACATGGACTCGTACACATATGTCTCTCTAGGCTTTAGAATGCCTAAATGTGAACGCTATCACCAATAGCATAGATAATTTCTTGCTTTGATGGTAGAAAGTGCCTATCTAATTCATTTAATCTTTCCATAGAGTCATCGTTTTTTTGAAGATTAGAAAAAGAGGAATCATTTCTTATTTTCTGCAAAAGCAAAAGGACTTGCTCAGTTGTAACACCATGTTTTATGTCATAACCTATCTGTTTACAAACATTTGCTAATCCACCATAGCGTTTATTCTGCCTTTTCTCCCATCTATTAGCATCAGCAGATAATCCTGTTATAAACTTGATTATTGTCTTTTCCATGTGCTGAACGTGCCATTCTCTCATAGGAAAACTGTTTTGTACCAAAAAATTCATTAAAGATATAGATTGTGAGATAACATAAATGTAACTGTCTTGAAAGTGACAATAATACACCTATTATCTAAAAAATTGACATCTGACATTTCTAATCTTCATGTTTTCTTTACCCCAGCCATATCTTCACGCTTATGCGTCTCAAGCTGCAAATACGATCATAGTCCAGGTTTTACTGCCTAATGGAATTAGCTCACCCTCTTTGGGTTTGCTGTTTGACTAGATATACTGAGTGTCAGCTGGGCCAGCGAACTCAAACATGGCTATAAATGCCAAATAACCATGAATATGATTATATATAATTAAATGTATATACTAGACTACTAATAATACAAAATAAGGAACAGCAGCAAAAAACGTACATCTTGTTCATACTTTATTTAAATACTAATTTTTTGTTCAGTATTTACAGGATAGTTTCAAGGGCAATATGGCTATCCGTATGGATGCTTAGGCCACGAAACCTGAGGATCTTCTGGAGGAGATAGCAGCGACGGTGGAGGAGTAAGTAAGCAAGGGTAGTGATGGAAGCAGCTGTAGTGGTGATGCGGGAGGTAGTAATGATAAGATGGGCATAAAGGTGGCGGCAGCAGCGACAATAGCATCGGCGTGACAGGCGTGGATCATTATAATTAGTCTATCAGGCAGTTCTTTATCCACTGCTCGCGTTATCTTTCTCAACAACCACTCATTATTCCACCTTGAAAGCTGCTGCTGCATAACAATATATCTTATGGTTCAGTTTCAGCAAGCCCTTAGACCGTACGACCATAACTTATAGAACTTGCAAAACATTCAACGTCATCATTTGCACAAATACAAAAAAACGATTGCAATGTAGTATTAAAAGTCACATTATAATTGATGATAACATGGAGATCGATGACCGATTTGCAAAAGAGCATATTCATAAGTGGATTAGAGCATGGAATGATCATAATACCAGAGAAGTTATTTCTCTTTACTCGGAGAGCATATCATTCTCTAGTCCTAAAATTAAAGCAGTATATCCTAACCGAGATTCGTCGACAATAACAAACAAGAAAGATCTAGAGGAATATTTTTCCTCAGGTTTAAAGAAATTTCCAATGTTTCACTTTACGCCAATAGACTATTTCTTGAAAAATGATAAAAAGATACAATGGTCTGTGTTTGAAAAGTTTACAATCGACAATGATACATTGATAGAAAAATCTACCATATATTATGGCGCAGAAGATTGGATAGGAAACTCTAGGCCACATTAAATATTACAGATACTATTGAACTCCATGGAACAGATTAGAATTTTATAATTGGCCATGTTCGCCGGAAGTATATATGGCAGTATGAAGGAAGATGAGATATTAATATCCAGGCTAACGTATTAATCCGCTACAGCTGTCTTATTAAATAAGGACTCACCATCTTGTCTTATTCTCGTGAATCCACAGAGTTGGAAAATAATCGAAACTGATTTTAGGCATCGTACATAAACTCAAGGTATGTCAGATGAAGACGGTGAGGAAATCCGAATTAAAGCATATGATGAGAACGAGGAAGATGAAGATAAAGATAATGAAGAATTAACAGAAGAACATGGTTTTGCTGCTCAACCAGTGGAAATAGTCAGAGAAGAGATAGTCACAGTAACAAAAGATCCTAATGCAGAAGAAAAAATGTCAGTGGTAGATGATAGTGGAGGGGATGATGATAGTGATGATTTGTATGAGCTAGTCGAAGCACAATCTGTTCAGCTTAACAAATTAACAGATATAGTTAAATCATTACAGGCTCAAATAAAACAAGTAAGAGAGACAAGGAAGAGTAGCCGCAAAACTACTCCGGCAACAAGAAATCCCATGAAATTAAAGAAGAAAAAGGCAGCAGCAAAAAAAGCAAAAGGAAGGAGTAGCAAGAAGAGTAAGAAGTAAACTTCTACAGGGATTTTTATTAGAGCGACTAGCAACAAATACGCATTACTGACTCAGCATTTGTGCCTGAGTGATTTTTGCAGCTGACATGCTAATACGGCACAGTCTCTGCTTTCATAGCTTCAATACTTAATAGATCTGTGGAAATTAGAATATATGACGAGTCTATTTCCAATAGAATACACTTTAACTAAAGAAATCGAATCTGGAGGAATTTTGCAGCTAGTCTGAATTCAGATGAATACAAAACGGTATTCAATAAAATGCTGTCTGATTGCTAGAAATACGCTAATGCAGTAAACGCAAAAGAAAAGCCTTTTCCTACCGCTACACTACAGTGGAAGAATAATCTAGCCTGTCAATCGCGGCAGTATTGTACGTTAATTCAAAAGCATGAATGGATAGAACGATAAAACGTTCTAATGATAAGAAAGACTGGTTGTTTGGAAAATTAATGTCGTGCAATAACCTGGCTGTCCCCCCAATCATAATCCTTTTGAAATATTACATTTAGGTTATAGGAGTTCAGAAAATCTATCACTGGCTGATAATTATCTTTGCCATGTATTTCTATTAAGAGAGCAATATCTTTACTGGTAGATAATACGTCGGTAGCCCCCTTCAGTACTTCAAGTTCAGCCCCTTCAACATCAATTTTAACCCAATTGACTCGTTCCCTTGGTGTTTTATTTTGCTCAAGTATACTATCCAGTGTATCTGCCTTTACTTCCACAAATCTTTCCTTGGCCTTTTCTTCTCCAGTTACCCTCTCTGATATTATCGTATAACTACTGTAGATCTTTACCTTCGTTTTTGTTGAATAGACAGCATAATTCAAACATGTGACATTGGTTAGACTATTTAGTTTTACATTGCGATTTAACATCTCATAATTCGCAGGATGCGCTTCAATAGCAACCACTTTTCCACTTTGACCAACTTGCCTTGAAGATGGTATGGTATACAGCCCAAAGGCTGCGCCAATGTCGACTACTACATCTCCTTTTTGAGGGTTGAAATATCTTCGTACGTCCTCTTCATGAATAGTCATACTGGCATACATATCTGGAATTAAGAAATTGGGTATTTTCCTTGTTACTAAACTATAGAATTTATAATCATATTGTGGCATATTAAATACTAGAAGGAACGAATTATCTAATCCCAGCAATTCTATGGACTTGTACAAAAAGCCTATAAAACTAATTCTTTTTTGACTGTATAGCCGATCTCGTCTTTTTCTACCCAAAACCATTTTGCATACAACTGCTATACACAAATACACATTTTTGATACAGAAAAATACAAGTTTATCTTTACTATTTGCACCCTTTGCTTCTTTTAGGAGTAATTTATCTATATTCATAGCCGGTGGTGTAGACATTCCGTGTAAATTAATATGTATTTTTATTACCCTTATGCGATACGGTACAGCTGAATTGATTTATAATTACAGATCTTGTGTGAATTATTAACTATTTTACTAGTACTGACCATGCTATAAAATATATCATATATAATCACTCGTGCATTGACCAACTCATTCTAAATATGGCAGAGATCGAGACAAGTACCATGTCGTGTCACAAACTATAACTACAATGCTGGCATCTAGAACATTTCTCCATATGATGAGCGGGCAGAAGCTTTAATTCCATCATTTTGATAATATATCTCAGGAAGAGAATAAACAAAACCGACATGTACACAATCAGATCTCTCATCTAGCAAACACTGCAACTCCCCTTCTTTTAGCAAGACTTCTGCAATCCTATTTCGCTTATTATCTTTTAGTACAACCCTATTCTGATCTATAGATAATTTTTCCATATGAGGAGCATGCTTGGCAAATGCTTCATACTTTACCATCATCTCCTCCATCATACTTGTAAGGTAGCCAGAGAAGCTTCTTATGCCTTTGAGTTCTAATCCTTTTTTGTTTTCCTCATAAACTTTAAAGAATTTTATATATACATTTTCGCTTACTGTAATAGACTTAAATCCAGGTTTTGGCATGAAGGAGCAGTACGATTATACGGCAATATGATATAAGCATTATGTCGACAACGTTTTTAAAATATGGGGGCATCAGAATAAATACCCCCGGTTAGATGAGGCAGGCTCTAGTCATCCAAAAACAGCCACACAAGTAAGTCTAATCGGGGTATCTCTAGTTAAAACCTATGGAGAACATATCTAAACCCAGCTATTAATGTTTGTTCAACGAAGTTTTTAAATTTATGGTAACGCAACAATACATGGTTGCTGGATCAACCGCGATGTTTAGAGATAATGGATTCATCTTTGATAAATCAATCATAAAAAAGAATAGGAATGCGGGTATCTAAAGCCTACATAATGTTATTAATCCGTATTACATCATTCAATGAATTACCAAAAATGTTTGTTCGTCATATGATGTAAAAATCTCAATTTGAGCATATTCTCATTGTAGAGAATGTAGATTAGATATAAATATCACACCATAATTAGATTTGCCTAACTATAAATCAAGAGGGAAGGAATAGTAAAACTCAGTGTGACCATGATCATCACGGTGTTTCTGCTTATTGCAGGTTTGCTGGCTATGGCATATATGGTACACTCAACAACACCAATTTTCAAGGCATCAATTGCCTCGAAGATGGCTTTTGCACAAGAGTAAAAAAAGACATCTACAGAGATAATCTCAAAAATCAGTTCTTTATTAAATCAGACTATAAACGAATACAGAAACCAAAACTTTACAGGTGCTCAAAATCTTGCTTCAAGTGCATATTTGGATAATTTTGAATTTCTCGAATCACCATTAGACATAGGCCATGGAAATAATGGTATTATTTTTATTTGATCTCGATCCTAGTTCCATCAGGGTTATATCTATAGTCTTTATCTGCTTCTTCATCTGCTGTCTTTTTATGCGAACCATCACAGAAAGGTTGATTGTTACTTAGTCCGCACATACAAATCCACTTACTTTCATTCCCTACTCTCACTTCCATTGGACCTCGATCTTCTTTTCGAACAAATCTTGCCATGACAAGATAGAGATTCACACTCTATTATAAATTAGCAAGGAACTCATAATTCATTTGGCCAAGATATCATACAGTATATAGTATGTTAGTGTAGTGGGTTTAACTTTTAACATATTACCGGGACAAATCAGAAGCCTCATCTGTTAATGTAAATCCAGACTTTGTTGCTTCTTCCACTTCTTTTCTATTGCCTGGGTCTACAATCAAATCTTTTTTAAGTGCTTTCTTATCTCTGAGGCCAATACCAATTGTTGTAGGCCTTTGTATTTTTTCTGCATCATTTAATCCATCTGCAATTATCCCTGAAGTATTTTCCTCAATGTGGAGTTTCTTATTCCACGTAGCGATATCTGGTGTATCGTTAATGTCTATTATACCCGTACGCATATCTACGGCGTCGGCTTTCATCGTCGGTGGTTTATTTTGTTGTTTTGGCACTTTATTATCGACTGGCAAATCTTTTTTCGCTTTGCTTTTCTTATTTTTTCTGCAAGAATTATTAATCATTGGGCAACTAGTGCTTATATCTATGATTTCATTGTTCATATATTTTACACATACAGGATAACGGAAGCGATGACTATTCTATTGGTGTAGAGAGGATTAATGCCCTTGCGCAAGTAGAACATTACTAGACTAGAACTAGATATTAAGAAATTAAAAAGGATATGTCTGGACAATGCTTATGCTTCTTTAATAGAAGAATCTCTAGAAAGTTGGATTAATAGTGATATATGGTGTATTTTTGTATTAGATAAAAAATAAAGAGAGCAAATAAAAAAGGAAATTTAAAGAAAAGTGCTATATAGTCCTAATTGTAGGAATTAATTCATTATTAACAAATTTTTGGAATGAAGGATCAAACCATTTCTCCAATTCAAGGTCACTTTCCCAATATTCTCTCATCTTGCCCTGTCCAAAACAACTTCGCATCGTACGTAGCCATCCAGTCCATTCATTGTCACTTACTACTTTTCTTTGGTGCATATTAAACGCATGTGCAAAGGTATACAAAAGATGATATGTATATGCTATCTCTTGTGTCAGTTCTGAATCAACATTCCTGACTATCCTTATTATCTCTGGTCGTTCAACTGCAATTTAGAACTTCTACATTTTCGAGAGGAAAGATTTCATTCATAGAACGCACACCAGAAAGTGCACTAAATGCAAGCATATCTTGGGAGTCAATATACGATCCGCTATAAGATATGTTTGCTATCACGGTAGGCGTGAAATAAAGCAAAGCATTTTATTTTATTGTGTTAGCAAAACTTTTAAAATTATTATTGGGGTGGATTTTGCCGTCAATTACACACGTCAAATTAAATGCATGATGATATATATCAGGAATATACGACCATTCCCAAAATGCACAGCCGCTTAGCTTAAAATTCTTCAGCCTGCTGACATATTCATTCAACTGTCTTCCATTTATGCTTATCCCTGGGTTGATTCCTGCATTAAACTCTCCCGCATACACCGGAATATTTTTCATTAGCCAACATATTGATTTATAATATCCCATTGTTAGACTATTTGGCGGATATGGATGGACGTCAAATATTATTTTGTTAGCAACATTATCTGATGGCTTAGTTTTTGCTTGCTCCCATGGAACATTAAGTGTGTTAAGGGGATCTGAGGATGTAAAACAAAAAAATAAGGTTTTCTCAGTTAATGTAGATATATGTTTTATAAAATAATCGTGATAAATCCCTACATTTCCAAAGTCAGCCTGTCTAAATATCATCGGCTCGTTTAGTATCTCAAATCCCAATGTAGAATTTTTATCTTTTATTCTATTTATCATCCCATCTAAGAATTCCAGTTGAGCATCCCAACAATCTTTTCCTTCAGTAGTCTTTAATCTTCTATCCCACCATCCATTCCAAAATTTTTTTAGAATCTGTTTAGAAGGACAACCAGCAGAATTTCTTGCAGGCAGATCTTCTCCAAATGATGATGCTAGGAGGGAATTAGGGAAGCCAATTCCATCACCGAAGTAAGATGAGCAGTTCCATTGATGGTTATCATATATGCATGATATGCCATATTTGTCGGCTAGTGAAGAAATACTATCAAGCTCTTGGTTAAAACATTCCGGATTATTTTCATATGATTCCCAGTATAAAGGAACTCTAATACACCGAATTTGTGATTGTTTAAATATTCTAAAGGAATCCTCCAAGTAGTCGTCAGGAGGTTGTTGTTGTTGTGGTAGTGATGATGGTGTAACCTTGCCATTTTGACGTAATGCACATGAAAATCCATGGAAGTTGACACCCAATAGGAAATTTTCCATTTTCTATATGGGACATAGGGTCTATTTAGCCATTGAACTATTGTCATTCGAACTGCTACAGAGCGTTGCAATAATCTTTAATGTTTTCCGAGATGTTATCTGTAGATATCTCGTTCTATTGGGATTAGTATTTCATATTAAACAAGCCTTTATTGTCTAGCTGCAAATCTAAAATGTAGCAAATACGCCTACAGAAGTTAAAAACCGAAGTAGCAGATAATATATTTATCATCACGCTAGGGGCAATGTTAACAACTATAACAATAATAATATTTTAATAATACGTACACGTGTATGTGTAGGCAATTTCACCCGGTCCACTCTTGAGTACGGAAGTGATATTAAAATCGGTTCTACATTTTTGGATCTAATCTCTAGATGGTATCATTTCACCATAGGCCACTTTCTTCCCCCAGACATATCAGAGGAAGAATTATGACAACAAAACTAAAGCAATCGATTCTTTCGGTGTCATGAAAGATGAACGTTAAGACAATGCGTTAGAAAGAGAGCGAGGATGCAGTCATTCTAATTTAGACTATAGAAAGATCAAAGAACATAACCGATATACACACCATGCATGTGATACAACCACAGAAAAGTGGAGCTGATCAATCCGTGGGCAATTCTGTAATGAGTGCGATAATTGCTATTTAGAAAATGTAAAAAAAGCAACTACTAAAGCATCGTCGTCATCATCATTTCTTCAGATTCTGATGGAGGAGCACAACAATCAAAATAAAGAGGAACTCTTATCGAGTCAAAAATGAGCAGATTTCTTTTGAATCGAACATTCTCCCGAATTTCTTAAATAGATAAAGATAATTTCTTTATTATCGATAAATGCCTCCATTTGGTTTTGGCAGGAAGGAACAGCCTCAGTCCTTTATTACGGATATTACAGATAAAGAAGATTTAGAGGAAATCAAGGGAATAGCTGATATGTTAAATCCAAACGAAGAAGTGTTCGTTGTCGCCAGACAATCTAGACTAAAGCCAGGCGGCTCTGCCTTTACACCTAACATTGTTTTTGGTACTGATAGAAGAATAATAATAAAAGATCCAACAATGCTTAGCTTACGACAAAATGTAGTTGATATTCCATATGATATGATAAGTAGTGTCAGACTCGACAAAGGTGTATTTTCTTCTAATGTGATATTCAAAGCTCCTGGCTTGATTAACTCAGGTCGTAGAGGTAAGTTAGACAGGCTGATGGAAGGCTATGGAGATAGCAGAGGGCTAGCGGAAGAAGAGGGAATAATAACTGCCATACCAAAAAATAAAGCTGAGGATCTGTTAGAGGTAATAAGAAATGGTATGGATAGAGATAGAGAAGTATCATCATATCGTCAAGAGCAGCCCCAGCAGCCACAACAACCATCGATATCTATAGCAGATGAGCTGATGAAATTAGCCAATCTCAAAGAGAAGGGAATAATTTCGGAAGATGAGTTTAAGCAAATGAAGCAAGATTTGATAAAGAAGAAATAATTTGATTATTATTACAGCATGGAATTTACGCTCTGATGTAGCATATATAACATAAAGTGACGAGGTGTTTGAACGTGAAGGTAGAGGGACTTAATTCTAAATGCGATATTTGCAATACCTTCTGAAACCATGCTAACTTAGCCATGTGATCGAATTTGATTACTAAATTTATCGCACAAGATTATGCTTACTGCAACTCTTATAAAAACAATTTGCATATATAAAATGGGTGTTTTGCAGGAAATGCCATTGGCTGAAGGAAGAGATGAAGAGAATTCTTCCTGATTTATTATAAATCATAATAAGACTGCAAATCATAGTTTTATCTAGATGAGTTACCTATTCAAGGAAGAAGATAGTCATCCCAGACATAAAGAATCAAGAGACGTAGAGAATGTTCTTGTGTTGCAAGGAGGAGGCTCATTGGGAGCTCTTGCATGCGGAGTATTCAAGGCATTAGTAAAAAAGAATGTAAGAATAGACATAGTTGCAGGTACATCTATTGGGGCTGTAAATGCTGCTATAATCGTTGGAAGCAAAAGTGATTGTCCTGAAAAAGAGTTGGAAAATTTTTGGATGGAGATTGCAGAAAGTAGCCCTAATATTATTCCAGATATTTTTGTCTTTGATTATGATAATAAAGCTAAGAAATACATCTCCAAGAAAATATCGGCTGCTTCGGCCAATGCTGCAATGTTTGGTGTTCCCAAAATGTTTACTCCAGTATGGTGGCGTTTGTCCCCTTGGAGCCATGATGAAGATGATAACAACAAGATTTTTAATCGCAATAAACGGGAGCGATCAGAACACTACTATGATTTTCTTAACCCACGAAATTGGACATATTTTTATGATCACTCGCCACTTGCAAAGACACTCGATAAATATATAGATTATAAAAAGCTTAACCTTGCTGCAGCAAAGGAAGAATTACCAGAAGTACGTCGACTAATAATAACTGCTGTTGATGTGATGACAGCCAGACCACTTATATTTGACAATGCGAAGATGGAAATAAAAGCAAAACACATCCTAGCGAGCTCTGGCTATCCGATATATGGATTTCCATGGGTTGAACTTGACGATAACGTATATGCATGGGATGGTAGTCTTCTCAGCAATACTCCTGTAAGAGAAGTTATTTATGCATCTCCAAGAAATGATAAGAATATCTTTATTGTAGAAAACTATCCAAGAAAAATAGAAAGGCTTCCTTCCAATATGGCGGAAGTTGAAAGCAGAGCCAAAGATATCATTTTTAGCGATAAGAATATGGATAATATAAAAATGTCAAGGCTTATTACAAGGCACATCCAGCTGATAGAGAGCTTATACGATATTGTGCAAAACAAAGTCGATTCGGCTGAGATTGACCGTCATCAGTTGGAAAAGATAAAGTCAGAATATAATACTCTTATTAACAATTATGGCGCACAAATAAAATCTGTCACAAGAATAGTTAGAAGTGAATTGGAATCGCCAAGCATGCTGCAAAATGCAGACTTTTCTCCTAAAACAATCAAGGAACTAATAGCCCAAGGTGAAGCCAAGACCATGGAAAAGTTATCGTATTGTAAAAGTGTTAATTATGACTTTAATGTGAAAAAGTGATTTATACCCCATTAGACGAATTATGAAAGATAAATTCATTATGCCAAGCTATTACACCAACGAACCAGATAATGATTGAGGCAGAGATCAGCTCTGGTAGTTCTCGCAGACCTGGGTGGTTATCCTCCTTTATTCAAGTGCAGCGACATTGTTGATTACGATTATGATGATAAATCGTCATTGCCAAAACAACAATATAATATGGTATGATAAGAACGGTTTTTGTTTGTATTATCAAAAAGATTTTGATACCCTTTCAGGCTAGCAAAAAATAAAAATCAAATGAACTTCATGACAAGGCCAGAGAGATAGCAAAAGCATATGATAATGATTATGTATGTTGGTTTTCTTTCTAAATGAGCATGACATGTATCCCACTTGCATGTCATTAATACTATAACTATGGACTATACCAAACACGATATATCAATGTAATTTGCCTTGCTCCTTACGACGAACTTCTTATAAAGACGATAACAATAATACTTTTGATAAACAGTTGGCCAGCATGCAGAAAAAAAGTTTGGATTCTTCGCCAGATGAAACACGAACATTTGAGAAAGGAAAGATTGAACTTGCAAAACTTGGTGATGTAACTGTCGGACGAGCAACTCTGGAGCCAGGATGGAGTTGGGAGAAATGTGTAAAGCCACTAGTCAATACAAATAGTTGCCAAGCACCACATACTCAGTACATGATCTCCGGACGAATGAAAGTTGTAATGGACGATGGAAAGGAGGAAGAGTTTGGTCCTGGTGATACTGCCATAATCCCTCCTGGACATAATGCATGGGTAATTGGAAATGAGCCTGTAATCGCAATTGATTTCACAGGATTAGCTGATTATGCTAAGAAATAGTCTTCGTCACACAAGCAAACTATGAAATATTAAACCGTTCCTTTCAATTTATTGACAGTAGCCTTGTTGCATGCATAATCATATATATATATGCATAATCATAAAGGTATATTAGTAGTAAGCTAAATGTGATATCTGGAAAGTATATCTAGGACTTAATGGATATGGTTTTCCAGTTTTTGGGTTTATAGGAACTTTCCTACAAACTGGTTACCTTCCCATTGTTTATCAGAGCTTGCCCGTTTTGTAATTTGAGCCATCATGGGGAATATGGTAATAACTGCAAAATGAATTTCTACGGCTAAACTACAATATCGTTTGCTAATTTACCACATTTTTCACAATAGCGTAAACCACATGTTGGACAAGTAACTGATGTTTCATTTCAGATTCTCATAGCGATAAAATCGTGTTCATCTATTATGATATGGCTTTCAAATTCATGAATAAAAGTAACAGCACTGTTACTGTATTATCATTGTTCAAAGAAACTTTGCTCCTCTTTGTTCGTTTTCAAAACTGTCATTAATTCTGTCTCTAAAATATTAGGTAACACGCGAATTTTGTTCTCTATTATATCCCTCATATGATTCAGATCTTTAGCCCGAATCTTTAGAAGTAAATCAAATTTATTATGCAGTTCATGTACTTCTAATACTTCGTCTATATTTGATAAACCTTCGATAACTTCGTCTGCAACTCCGGGCCTAATATTTATTCCCGCAAAGGCAAGATGATCATAGCCTAAAATATTGTTATTTAGAGATATCGTAAACTTGTTAATTATTCTCTCATCTCTTAATTTTTTAACTCTCACATGTACCGTTGCATCGGATATACCAATCTGTTTGGCTATTTCAACAAATGGTGTTGTCGAGTCCTTGCCCAAAATATCCATTATCTGAAGGTTAACGTTATCTAGAACCTCATTAGCATAGTCGAGCTTCATATAAAGATGTATACTTTCAAAATTTAAATACTTTTGTTGCTTATTGCTAAGAAAATTTGCTACTTTTAACCAAATACCTAAATGTTGCTCTTCTTGGTGGGGATTCAACTCGTAATAATAAATAAGATGATATAATGCTTATTGTCCACACTGTTAGCGATATGCTAGTAAAGTATCGAAGTATAAGTGATTGTTCAATGGACCATAGTAAAAAAGACTGGTGGTTAAATAAACTGCATTCACTTGGTATACATCCAAAGAAAGTTAATGCTCTAAATGATACACAAGAACAGATAATATAAAATAAACATTCTATCAAGATTACAAAACTAGCTATATGAAGATATTGATATCAGAGAAAGTTGCAGAGGTTTATTTAAGTAACTGTAGCGCAATACCTTACCAGAGAAAAAGTATTTACAATTTTGCAGCTTCAATGCAATGGATTCCTGTGTTATCAAGTGGAAGACGAAATTATTAATTGTTTTAGCAATGGAGGAGGTGTTCCTTATCCTTCTTATAAGAGGTTTCATGAAGTTATGGCTGAAGAAAGCTATCAAACAGTTGTAGTTGCTTTAGTCGACCATATCTTACTACTAGTTCCAAGTCTTATTGATGCAATACATGATCAGCCTGACCATTATTATGTATTAAGAAGCATTTACAATTCCCTTGATTATAAGGGATTTTTCTTATGCAAGACATACTGCATCGACTCCATTAAAAGACAAATTGGACACCATTAGGACCTTTTCTTTATACTATTTCGTGTCTTCATTTTGTAAGTGTATCATTATTTCAAAATGGTGCAGGTCTTGGAGCAATGTGGGGGAAGGAGAAGGCAATAGAGATGCTAAATGATGTTGGTTTACAAACATAGCAGTTAAAAAACTTCCTCATGACTTTCAGAACTATTATTACATTGCTTATAAGAGCAATAGAGATGGTTATTTTGATATCTTGATGGCACTAGTCATCCGGTCAAGTATAGGATTTGTCATACTTCGCAATGAATGTCTATGATAGACGTTATGTTAACTACTGTTGTTATATGTATCCATTTGGTTTTGGCAATAAGGAACAACCTCAAATCGTTTGCCACCGATATTACGGATATTTATGTAAGTGGATATGGGTTCCTACCAAATTTCTTAAATCAGCACTATAATGCAGAAGAGATAACACAAGAACTAGTGAGAGAAGCCAACTAAACTTTATCTAATTAAGATAATATATTTTGCCCCAAATTATGAACTTAATTGAGGCCAACCGGTACTTCCTTTAGGAGTTTGACCTGCTGTTAACTCCACAATCGAACCGCCAATATAAGTGGCATCAGCTCCATTCATTCTCATAGTGTCCTGAGCTGGTGCAGGACCTATTAGTGTACCATTTATTCCTATTGGTCCTGTTATAGAACCTCCGTTGCAGTGTCCTGGCAATGTATCGTCTAAGCTCGCATATTTTATCCAGGGTCCTTTTCCGCCACCGGTAAAGTCATACCAGAATTCTATGTGAACTCCATTTGGAATTCTCCATGAAGCTGCCTTTATGCCAATTGGTTTTCCTTCTGGCATTGGTGGAACGTCAGCATGTTGGTAACCGCTGCACGAGTGATACTGAGGAAACGGTCCTTCTGTACGCATTAAGTGAAATCCACCATCATATGGAACAGATGCTTCATACAGTCCTGAAGCTTGATCATCATCTCCATGTGAGCCAATCTTAGGTGCCCACCATGGTTTATCAGTACAATACATTGGATCATTGTTTAGAGTAAAGATCCACGTTGATTCTCTATCTACCAGCGTATGTTCATTAGCAATGTTAAATCTAATCCCATCAGATCCACAATTTTCTCCTGAAGTATCCATGGCAGTAAAGACTCTGCCTCCTGGCTTTGGAGTATAGATTTGGGTAAAGCCTGACTGATTTGAAAAAGGCTGCGGTGGAAGAATATTTCTATTAATTACATATACTGATGCAATAATAATTACCAATATAGAAGAAAATAATATTGCATAAAAAGCCTTATTCATTTATGGCGGAGTCCAGTTACAGCTAAGTGCGATATATAGTATATGATGCAAAACCGACTTAATGCCAGTCCTTCAAGAAACCATAATCTAGCATTTCTATGACCATCGTATATTTGATGTAGCTTTAGCAATTTATCTATGCTGTTGTAGGTTGGTTGGTTGGTCTTAACCTCCACAAAAAAGAAGATGGAAATTTAGACTTTGAATATACATTGAATTTCCTGAAGAAAGCATACAGATTCTGAAAGAGTTGTTCAGTCAAGAAGCGAGGACGGTCGACATCCACCTAAAAAATATGTAAAATATATCTGCACCAGGTTTTTTTTAAGAATCTAATCTTTAATGGAGGACCTAACATAAATCTTGGAATAGTTTCAATTGAAAGTGAAGATTGGTTGACACTGGCTATATTTTCTGGAAATAGTATAACAAAGCAGATGTACAACTCACTTCGAAAGGAAGTTGATTGGGAATACAAGCATCCAACTGGAGTAATACTTCATGCTGCTGCATTTGATGACTCTGGCAATAACAATCCATGTAGCCAATGTATGGGAATCAAAAGAGGATCTGAATAGATTTGTAAATGAGAGATTAATGCCCGTAATGCAGGAAGCTAAAGTACCAGCACCTGACGTAGAAATATTTCAAATAAACAATGTTGTTGCTTATCCGAGGATCGAGAAGTACAGAATAAGATGAAATAAAATAGTATTGTTATTATAAGAACAAGAATCAAAGACAAAGACAATATAGAAGAGAAACAGTACAGCCGACTTTCTTGTGAGGCGTGCCCATATTACCTGAGGTAATAAGAAGACAGTTGACTTGAAAGTTATGGAAAATTCAAGACAAGCAAATCGTCATATGCTTCCCATAACTTGAGTTCAACTGGTCATTGTTAATGCACTCGATACTTTTCTCAACAGATCCTCATTTTCAAATGGCTTGTTCATAAAGCAATCTACTTCATAATCCGGATACATCTCTCTTAGTGCTTCGAAATATATGCGATAAGCACTAATAAAACAAACTTTAGCATTATTATCTATTTTTTTAATTTTTTCATATAATTCAAATCCATTCATTCTAGGCATAAGAATGTCTATAATCAAAAGATCATACATTGTTTCAGGCTGTTTATTGTATTTCGAAATTACGTCTGCGGGATCATTGAATGTATCGACAGAAGCAAACCTATTTTCCTCCAAAACCTGCTTTAAGGAAAAAGTGATATCCGGCTCATCATCTATAACCAAAATCTTTTCCATTTTTCTCTTAGCTGTCATGATCTTAGCCGCTCTTTGCCTCCATTTCTGGGACCAATTTGGGCTAAAATTACATAAAGGTTAAACGTTAATAGTTTGTATATTGTCCCATATTGGCTACTATTTGATGTTTTCCCTGATATCATGTACTAGCTCTGATCTTCTTAAACGAGGTGCTTTGTATATAGTATATATCTGCCGTAAATATTGTCTTTTTACTATTTGTACTAGCTCTTCATTTCCAATTGGCTTTTGAAGACAGTTAATATTCACGTCACGTCTCTACCTATTGCTCCCAAAATCATATGTCATTGTTTCTCCCTTTCCTCAAATCAATGGCTCCATTTTATGAAATGCTGTTTCTTCAGACTAGGAGTCATTAACCACAAAAACCCGTATTAGGAAAGTTGCCTTATATTGTATAGCGAACTTCGACTAAAGAAGAACGCAATAATGTAAAAAAGCCATCTTACCCTCTATGCTTTAGGGTATAGAGTGATAACCATTCAATGCTTTTTTACATTATTGTTGAATGAACAGTGATTGATTTATTATAACTATTAACATAGTACTTCTTTCTTGCAATCATCATCTCTATCTGATAGGTATGATGCCCCGAACTCCTCATTTTTTCATTGGGAAGCCATCGATATCATTTGATGAAATGTTATAACCTAGTAGATTATTGGGATTAGAAGTACAGAAGTTGCTTTTGAAGGGTCTAAAATGATAAAAGAAGCGAGGTTACCTTCTATGTGTTCTATGCC
Source organism: Thermoproteota archaeon (assembly GCA_046724555.1). Lineage (GTDB taxonomy): Archaea > Thermoproteota > Nitrososphaeria > Nitrososphaerales > Nitrososphaeraceae > JAFAQB01. The sequence goes on from JBKOWU010000280.1 coordinate 16,786, forward strand.
ATCATACGGATTACTTACCAACCCTTCCAACGATATAATAGCTGAGATACGCAAAATATATGATCTAAATTTCGAGTATATCGAAATATGTATAGAAGGCCCAGAAGGCAATCCAGATATAATCAATAAGAGAAGGGATGAAATAGTAAAGTTGCTTGAAGAATTCAAGCAAAAGCCTATTGGTCATACAGCCTATTGGATAGATTTAGGTTCAGATTATGATTACATTAGACATGCGTGGATTCTTGAGTCGATACGAGAAATTAAAACAGCAAGAAAGCTAGGCATAGAACTAATAAATTTTCATGCTAACATAAATGGTATGTTTTATAGTAAAAAAAGAAGAATCGTCTTAGATAACTTGATCAAAAGTCTAAGAGAAATTGTAAGACAAGCTAAAAAGTATAAAGTAGATGTAATGTTAGAAAATGTTCCCATCTCAAATGGAATACACAACGTAGATGAATTCAAATATGTTATTGATAATGTTGATATGTTATTTGTCCATCTGGATATTCCACATGCTTTTACCTCCGGAGGAATGGCCTCAGTATTTGAATACATAAACACATTTAGAGACAAAATAATTCACATTCATTGGCATGACAATCAGGGACAGAAAGATGAACACCTAGCGATAGGCAAAGGTTTCATAGACCATCAAAAGGCAGTCAAGGCCCTAAAGGATATTGATTACGACAGAACAATTACTTTAGAAGTTTTTACAAATAATGATGATGCCAAATCATCTGCAGAAAAACTCAGGGCTATGTGGTCTGCTTAAGACGCTTTAACAGTAAAAAGAAATTAGAATTTACAGATGAATAAATTTTTGGAGAACAATGAATACAAAGATAAGAGATTAGCATCTAAATTTAAATGATATACAAGCATATCCTACAGTAACTATCTTTTCGTCTTTTCATTTCTGAATACATGCACCTTGTCGGCTATTCGAAGAAGAATTCCGCTAGCTCATTTGGTGATGGCTGTGATCACTATGCCACCATAACTATGACCTACAAGTATTACATCCGATAGATCCTCATGGAATATCATATTTGTTATATCCTTTACATGAGTATCTAACGATATTTTATCAAGTTCATGCAGCAGGTGGGAACTTGCACCTAGTCCAGTTAGTCTAGAAGTATATACATCATATCCCGCAGCTCATAGTATAGGGCTATGAAACGCCAACACCATCCATGTCCTGTGCCATGTACTAACACAAAGGTTGTTTGTGCTACTTTACGCATCTACCGTTGAGTATCTTTTGCAAGATATTTCAATTTTGAGACAGTTAATAGGCTTATGTCTGTCTTGTGCTTTATGTTTAGATGTAGATATAATAATACCGGGTATACATGGTGTATTATGAACTACTCCAGATTGCTTTTTACAATATTTTCAGCCGTAGCTAGTATACTGATTTTTGCTATTTGGAGTAATTTCCACGTATACGCTCAACAGTCATCTTCACCTATATTATCGGCATCATCGCCCCCATCTATTGCTAATTCTCCTAGTACTACAATATCACCAGAAATCAAAGCAAAAATGTGTGATCCAAGTAATCCAGATCTTAAGGTAGTTAATACAACTGAATCGGGCATATGCGGTATTGCAAAAACAGTAAAACCACCTTTATTATCAGCAGCAGCAACACCACCTCAGACAACGATCTCATCACCATCAGCAGCACCATTAGCGCAGTTGCCTAACAGTACTATAAGTAATAATAATAATACTGGCATAACAACGACAACTAATGTACCTATAGTGCTCAGACCACTGCCTGGAGGAACATGTCCAACCGGATATCATTTGGTTTCCGGAACTGTATGCATCAAGGATCTGCCATCTACCGCGCGACAAACAATACCAACAACTTCAAAGCCAATAACAACAACCAATGCGACTAAATCATTTTCTATTCCACCACCATCTGCTACAAGTAACCTCAATGATACTAATCCTACCAATAATGATGACAACAATAGTTCTAATGATAATAAAGAGAACTTCAAATCAGAGATATTGAAGTCATTTAATGAAGAAATCAAATAATAAAAAATAAAATAACTCGCATACAAAATAATTCTTAAATGGCATAATAACGATATTGGACATTTTATAATGTGAGTACATCGTACAGCGTCTTATTTTTCAACTTCAAAGTCTCAAACTTTAGTTGACTATTCTCATTCTTTGCTGAGTACTTTAAAGCATATATTACTATATAATCGAATTTCTGATCTATTGTCTTAATTCCTGCATTTGCTCAACCAGCTACTTATGATATTCAGAGCATCATCGTAAGACACTTTTAATATTGATAAGATAAGACGAAGATAAGTGAAATAGCATTTTTCTGGAATCATCAATTGGAGTCTGCACTAGTTTTTCTATCCATGCAACCGTATTGCCCCTAAAAGTATAATGACTTTCTGTCTGTACCTTATGCATGTTTGTGATCTGCTTCAGCTTACTGTCAGTCAAGTAAATATAAAAATGGTAGTATACTGGATTAGCTTTAAGGCTCTTATTGAAGATAAAACTCTACAGCATGAACATATTACATTTGATACTTACTGTATAAAGAGTCTGGGCACGAGCAATTCAGTCAATTTCAGTGAGTTTGACACCACAAGAACCGTTACCAGATTGGCAACTCGCTGAGTACCACATATCTTCACTCCTCTTGATGGAATCATCTATTTGTGCTAGAATTCTTCATTGCTCCTTTCCGTCAATTAGCTGTTTGCTTATATCCAACCTCACACTTTTTGATTCTATCAAGTCTATTTTTGAATGATAAGCAAGTTTATCTGGCTGTTTCAATACTACATGACATTCTGAGAAATACTTGTGCTATTGGTAAGATATACACTGCAGTAGTAGTGAATATTATCGAATTAAAGCAGAAATAAAGCTATCCAAACTCCCTAAAATTGGTGAATATTATGTAAGAGGATGCAGATAGATATTGCTTTGCTAGGTTAAGTGTAAATAGGCAGTTAATTTTTCATCTTCAAGTCGGTTATATATTATGAGCTATGAAACAGGTCTTAGCAAGAACAGAATAGAGGCTCTTACTGATGGTTTTTTTGCTGTTGTTATGACTTTATTGGTTCTAGATATTAGCATTCCGCAAATATCATCTAATCATGCTGCAGCTGGTGGTGCTGCTGTAATTGGAGCTGAACTGCTTAAGAGATTATTTGATCTATGGCCAAAAATACTTTGTTTTGGGATTAGCTTCATAGTATTGGCTATATATTGGATGGCTCATCATAGACAATTTCATTACATCAAACATTCGGATCGTACCCTTGTCTGGATAAATATTATATTTTTAATGGCAACATGTCTTTTACCTTTTTCTACGTCTTTGTTAGCCGAGTACAGAGCGCAACAAATCTCGATTTTTGTATATGGCGGTAATTCAATTATGATAGCATTGTTACTTTGCATTCAATGGTGGTACGCTACGAGCCATTACAGCAGATTAGTAGACGAAAATTTAGACCCTATTATCAAAACTACATCACTTAGAAGACTAGTGTTTGGAATAATAGTTTACTTGATTGCAATAGGAATTTCCTCTGTGTATATTCATCTAAGTATTTTTCTTTTCGCTTCGATTTTGATATCGGAGTTTTTGCCAAATAAAATGATGTATAGAATTACATTTGGAGGTTTAAGTAGTCTAACTGTGAAGTATCTTCTAATTGTTCTCGAAACTTAGAAACTCTTCTGAAAACCCAGAGATCTAAGTTCAATTAAAGACAAGAAATCTGGCTTTCCCAAACAATTAACAAACTGGTGGAAATAGCAACTATTATAGCCAAATATCTAGTGTATTGCTGGTGCCAGCCCAAATGCTGCTAGCCCTGCAATTTACGCATGGCTTAACTGGCGCGATTCCGGATCATGGGGATGTGGGGTCAGTGGCGTAATAGTCTGCAGAGTGTTGAAATCTGAATTCCATGTAATCGATTTTTATAAACGCTACCCAGCATAGGATTTGTATCGCATCAAAGGTATTGTAGTAACCAAAGAAGGGACTTTCAATAATAAACGAATGTCTAAATGTTCGCAAATTGCCAAGTCATCTTATTTACAAGCAGTATTTACAATAATCTATAACAACATATGAATGCAGTCAATTTTGAAGAGTCACAAATTACATACAATACGAACGGTGTATACAACAAGTGACTTTATATAACTAATAGTGATTCCAATGAGTTTTATAGACAATATGATAATACAAGGATGATTGCAAGTGAAGGGTGCCAATCAAATCCTAGAACACAACCAAAGGCTTGAAACCATAGAGAATCAGCTAATCTACGTAACCTATCTAATTCTCTCAATAATACTTATTATTCTTGGAGCCTGCACATTATCAGTTGACTCAGTTATCAGCTTTGTTTGGTAAGAACTGTTTTTATTTTCAATATCCTCCACTCGTCGGTGACATAAAATGCAGCTGGGTTCAAATACAGCTCAATTTTTTATCAAATACGTTGGACATATTATTAATTTCACGTTTTGCTGCCGATAGCAGAAAAAGGGGACATCACTGAATATGCCAAATGAGGACGCCATTAACCTTCATAGGGCTCTAAGAGGGAAGATCGAAATACATAATCGAGTTTCCATCGATGCTGGTTTCGGTAATGAAGAAAAAGGAACACTTGGATTGATTTATACTCCAGGAGTAGCATCTGTAGCCCAAGAAATAAGTAAGAACAAAGAGTTAATTTATGATTATACTTCAAAGTGGAACAACGTAGCCATAGTGTGTGACGGGACAAGGGTTCTTGGTCTTGGAAATATTGGCCCAGAGGGAGCACTCCCTGTAATGGAGGGAAAATCTGTTTTATTCAAAGCCCTAGGTAACATTAATGCAATTCCATTATGTATTGCTACACAAGATAAAGAGGAGATAGTCAGCTTTGTCAAGGCAATTGAGCCATGTTTTGGAGCGATAAATATTGAAGATATAGAATCACCTAAGGTTTTTGATATAATAAAAAGGCTCAGAGATGAGCTCTCAATACCTGTGTTTCATGATGATCAACATGGAACAGCTGTAATCACATTGGCAGCATTGATAAATTCTCTAATAATAATAGATAAAAAAATAGATAATATAAAAGTGGTAATATCAGGAGCAGGCTCTGCTGGCTATGGAATTTTCAAAATTTTAAGAGAAGCAGGCTGCAAAGATATTGTAATAACTGATAGCAAGGGAGCAATATACGATGGAAGGAAAGACCTTATAACTGTTAATTCTCAAAATTTAGATAAGCAAGAAATAGCAAGGAACAGCAATTTCAACAAATTAGTAGGAAGTTTAGAAGAGGTAATTAAAAAAGCCGATGTTTTCATAGGGGTATCTGGCAAAACTGGACTAGTAACTGAAGCTATGGTGCAATCAATGAACCAAGATGCAATAGTGTTTCCACTTAGCAACCCAGACCCCGAAATCCTTCCATTAGATGCTCTTAAAGCAGGTGCAAGGATTGTAGGCACTGGGCGTTCTGACTACCCAAATCAAGTAAATAATGCAGTTGTATTTCCATCAGTTCTCAGAGCTTTGTTAGATACTAGAGCAAAAGGACTAGACGAAAAGATGCTTGTAACTGCATCATATGCAATTGCCTCGCTAGTTGAAAAAACTCACTTAAAAGAGGATTATATAATTCCCAAAGTAAATGATCCAAGAATTCTTCCGTTTGTGACAGAGACCTTAAAAAAGGCAATTGAAAGTACGGTCAGACTACCGAAACCAGAGAAATTAGATAAATAAAAGGCGGGATAGGAGGAGGTTTGGAATGCTTGAGTTTGTAAATATAGTCATATGGTTAATTTATGAATATAATGTGAAATAAACCGATATGACCACCACTATGATGAGTACATTTATCAAAAGCTACATTATTGATAATATCAAACATGTCAGATACTATTGAGAATGTCCTTATACTCACCCCAGTATCTCTGATGAACACTGGTTGTTATGGTTGGATCCTCTAGCACATCTCTGTACCAAACAAAAAGGGTAAAAGTTAGTTAAGAGAAGTATCCCAAAAAATTGCAGCTAGTTCAGCTATCTGATATTCACGTTGGAAGTTTCTTTAAACAACAGGTTTTTGATACTGTTATAGAAAAGGTAAATAAACTAAATCCAGATGCACTCATAATTACAGGTGATCTTACTGATGAGGGTTTGTTATTTCAGTTTAAATATGCTCATGCACAAATTAAGAAATTTACTTGTTCTGACATAATTGTTTTGGCTGGAAATCATGATTATCGTCATACAGGATATTTAGTATTCAAGAAATTTTTTCCATCAAAACAACAAATCTATGAATTTGATGATGCAGTGATAATGACTCTTGGAACTGCTAGACCAGACAGAGATGAAGGTGAAGTAGGTTATAGATAGAACCTATGCATAGAAACTACTTTAGAAAAATACAATCCCAACAACGATGACAATCGCAAGAAAAAGATAAAGATCATTGCAATGCATCACCATTTAATTGATATTCCTGATACTGGTACTGACAAGATAATTATTGTTGATGCAGGTGATACATTAAGGGCTTGTCTTCAATCCAGTGTAGATTTAGTTATTTGCGGACATAAATACAGACCATGGCTTTGGAATTTAGGTGCATTGCAAATTGCATAGGCAAGTACTACGTCATAAGAACGATATAGAGGTTTTTTTGAAAATTCATATAATATCGTGATTATAAAGGACGGAAAAGTAAGTGTTGACATAAAAATAGTAGTAGAGAAGGAGGAATATCTTATCTAGAGCAGTAATAATAATAACCTTCATCAGACATGTCCAATATGTAAAAGCAAAGGTGTTTCATTAACGCCTTTATCTAAAGACGGAAGCAGAGTTTGAAAAATGAAAATTAAGATGGCTGTATTAGCAATGATGATGCAATTTGAGAAGGAAGACTATGGGAACATCCATACTGGCCAATTTCTTGTTTCTATAATCTGCAGGTAAGGGTAAGGCTTTGTTGTAGCATGGCTCGAAACGGACTATGTTGTTTTATAATGCTGCTCTGGGTACAATGCAAGGCAATGTACTCATCATACTATTATAACACACTGACGACTAGGTTGTGTAATGGTGAGGAAAGATAAATCCACATTCCATACTTCACGTCGAATGATTGCAATAACGTTTCTTATGATTGGCATTATTATTACTACCGGGACATTGTTTGTTTTTACATCAGTATCAAATCAAAATCATACTGCAATGGCACAAGAACAACAACAGCAACCAAATGATAATTCTTTTCAGATTAATAATATGACATTTTCACATCGTACAGCTTCAGTTAATGGTATTCAATTGCATTACGTAATAGGAGGACATGGCGATCCTGTAGTTTTATTACACGGATGGCCAGAAACGTGGAATGCATGGCATAAAATAATGCCAGCCTTAGCTAGAAACTATACTGTTATTGCACCTGATCTTAGAGGCCTAGGAGACTCTTCAAAACCACCTACTGGTTATGATGGTAAGACCTTAGCTGAAGACATACATCAACTAGTTGGTAAGTTAGGATTTAAAACAATTTTCCTAGTGGGTCATGATATCGGAACACAAGTAGCATATTCTTATGCAGCAGCACATCCTACGGAAGTAAAGAAGTTAGCAGTAATGGAATTAACAATTCCTGGTTTCGCACCTGCTGGTAGAATGCCATTATGGTGGGTCATATTCCATCAAACACCGGACGTACCAGAAGCTCTTGTACAAGGAAATGAGATGAGGTATATATCATGGTTCTTACACAATCTTGCGTATAATCCAGCTGCGATAACACAGGCTGATATCGACGAATATGTTCGCCATTATTCTGCTCCAGGTGGGATGCATGCGGGATTTGAGCATTATAAAGCTTTTCCTCAGGACGCAATTCAAAATATGAATTATTCTAAAACTAAGCTTACAATGCCAGTACTAGCATTAGGAGGAGGGTATATTCCAACATTTGGAGGTAATATTACAATGCCTACTGTCATATATGGGATGAAAATATTAGCTCAAAATGTAACAGGGATCACAGTTCCAAATTCAGGTCATTTTATTCCAGAAGAGCAGCCAGTCTTTGTAGTAAATTCACTTAACAATTTCTTTAGCAGTAGAACAGAAGAGAACCAGAGTGGAAAATAAGATAATGAGTTTAGAAGAAGAAATAGTAAAACTAAGTTTACCTGTTAATAGTAGTCGAGATCATATTCAAGGAGCTCCAACCGCTCCTGTAACATTGTTGGAATATGGTGATTATCAATGTCCTTACTGTGGACAAGCTTATCCAATAATCAAACAAGTTCAAAAACATCTTGGTAGCAAATTGCGCTTTGTTTTTCGCAATTTCCCAATTACTCAGATTCATCCCCATGCACAACATGCAGCTGAAGCAGCTGAATCTTCATCAGCACAGAATAAATTTTGGGAGATGCATGATCACCTATATGAAAATCAACAAGCACTTGATGATAGCCATTTAGAGAAATATGCAGGATTGGATTTAGCTCAATTCAATCATGATATATCATCTCATGCTCACGCACAACGTATACGCGAGGATTTTATAAGTGGAGTACGAAGTGGAGTGAATGGCACACCAACTTTTTATATCAATGGTATACGCTATAATGGCTCTTGGGATTTTGAAACTCTTTTGAAAGCCCTCAGGTCTAACTTTAATTAAGAAGGATGAGACTTTAATCACTGTAGTCGTCATTGTTCTAGACTTTATAGTGGAGATTGCGAAACAAAAATTTTGTACGCAGTTACCAAAATAATCTCACACAATCTCTGCAGAAAGCATGGTAGCCATGAAGACTATGGCTGATTGATACAAAAAAAAGCTTGCTCGTTATTATATTACCAGTATTACCAATAATGCCGTTCCTAGCAGTGCCATTTTTCTCTCCACGCTCTTGCTCTGATTGCGTCAAGAGTACGATTGGATCTATAGTAAAGGTTAGAGTCTGATATTTTTGATTCTGTCTGTTGTTCAAATTCCCCATCATTATGTTTTCGAATAACTTTGAGTGTACATAATGTAAAATGAAATTTGATAGCCTTGGCCATACCATAACAAGTTATGACGAAGTTTCGAATAATCAAAGTTATTATTATTTAAATGGACAACTTTAACTTAAGGCAAAGCGCAATAATAAAAGGAAACAAAAAATGGAGAAGAAAGACAGAGATAATGTAATTACACTTTCAAGAACATTTTATGATTTGACACAGGTCATAAGTAAAGATATACCGATATATCCAGGTGATCCGCAGCCGGACTTTGAATCGTCGTCCACAATAGACAGAGATAAATACAATGTTACTAGAATAATTATGGGCTCACATAGCGGTACTCATGTAGATGCGCAAAGCCACTTTATGGTTGATGGAAATAGTATTGATGGGGAACCCATTAGCAAATTTATTGGAGAATCTGTTGTAGTTGATTTATCTAAAAGATGTAATGTTGGAGATGGAATTACGCACTCAGATCTTGAGGCCTATTCAAAACTTATCAATGATAATGACATCCTCTTGATTTACACCGGTACCAGCCAATATTGGATGAAAGATCAAAATATCAAATATAATTTTACGTACCTCGAGCCTTCTGCTGCTCAATGGATAGTCGACCATCATATAAAATGCATTGGTATAGATACATTTAGTGTAGAAAAGTATGGATCAAAAGAAGGGTTATCACACAAGATATTATTATCAAGCTCAGTTGGAATAATCGAGAACCTAAGATCAAATTTGAAGAACCTTTGCGGTAAGAGAGTATTCTTAGTTTGTTTGCCCTTGCTGCTTAAAGGTGTAGATGGGTCACCAGCCAGAACAATGGCATTTGATATCATGTGAATGTCAATGAGGTATTGTTAAGGCCTACACCACAGGAAAGATAATGATGAACATTGGCAGTAGCTTCCTATAGAAATTGACGCTGTTAAGTTTCTGCTTCATGTAAAAAATCATCATTCTGCATTCAATATGTCAATTCTGGATTTACAATTGTCAATGGAGTTTCTCCTTGAGCGAATCTTTCAATGTTAGTTGCTATTATTCTGGCTATTGCATCTACTGAGTCTGCAGTCCATCCTGCAATATGCGGTGTAAGTATGAGACTATTTAGTTTTAGTAATTTATCGTTGGAGTCAGGTGGCTCTTCCCAAAATACATCAAATGCAGCTCCAGCAATTTTACTATTTGAAAGTACTGTGTATAATGCTTCTTTATTTACTATAGGGGCACGAGCAACATTTATTAGATATGCAGTCTTTTTCATCAAAGCTAGCTCTTTTGCTCCTATCATGTTCTTTGTTTCCTCTGTAAGTGGAGTATGTAATGAAACATAGTCTGCCCTAGATATGGATTCTGAAAGTATTTCAGGTCCTCCAATATTATCTACAAAATATGCTTTATCAATTCCTGACTTTTTCAAAAAAGGGTTCTTTGTTACTGCAATAACATGCATACCAAAAGATTTTGCTCGCTTTGCAACTTCCAAACCTGTTGCCCCAAGACCTATGATAACAAGTACTTTTCTTTGTATTTCAGAACCTAACGTGCCAGGCACCCTTCTTTCGAATATTATGCCATTATTGGTATTGATATTATTATTATCCGAGAGTTTTTCTCTCACATTTTTTGCTAAATACAGTATGAGAAAGATAGTATGTTCAGCTACTGAAACAGCATTGGCAAGAGGAACATTTGCTACCAGTATTGATTTTGAGGTACAATATCTTATATCTACATTATCTATACCTATACCTGTTTGTTGTATTAGTTGTAAGTTTGGACATTCATGTATGAGTAATTTATCTATAATGCCAAAACCATTTATAATTACCTCTGCATCTGCAATCTGTGGTAATATGGGTCTTTTATAATCAATAGTTTCTCCAGTTAATCCAACCTGCTTTAATTTTGCTAGTAAGATTTCATTTAAGTCAGAAGAACGTGTCAAAAGCTTTATTTTCATTTTTATTAACCTACTTCACATATATCATGTCCTCTTCCTATTATTATTGTAAGGTTAAAGGACCTTAATACAGCTGAAATAATAAAAAAATGGCTCCTCTTAAGATAATCAAGCTACTGCATCCTGTTTCCGCTCAATTTGATATAGCCATAAGCTATACCTAAGAATATAGTAGAAGCACATGGTGGACAATTATATGCTATAAACAATACTGATGGCAATGGAGCAACATTTACTATTACTCTACCATTATTCAACAAATAACAAAAATGAGAATAAATAATAAAGATTGAAGTAAAAACACCATTAAACTATCATATCATTCAACACCTTGACATGAGATGCGAAAGAAAAAATTTCCTCTGACTTAGTAATAACGCTACTATTTCTTTTGGTTCAAAAAATCCTTTATGTCCTATATCAATTAATTTATAATGTTTATTATATATGCAAACCATAAGCCAATATTCAAAAAGATGAAAGATTACGGCTGCTGGCTATAATAATAAAAATCAGATATTGCTTGTAGAGGATGAACTATACAAATCCTATACTGGCATTGCAGAATTTCAAAAGTGGATTATATCAGTTATTAATTTTGAACATTAAAATGCCTAATACGAATGGCATTGAACTCTTCAATATACTGAATAAAGAAGATGACAAAGTTAGAGTTTGCTTTTTCTCAGCTTCTGAGATTCTCGATTCGAACAATAAAACTTTCCAAAAGTATCCAAATAGGTTTCTCTTTGTCTCAAAACCGATATCAATTTATAAAATGACAAAACAAATAGAGCAGTTTTTGAGCTAATACTAGGTGTACAGCCTATATCACTAACCACATAACAGTATAACAATAACAATCACAATACTGTTACTAATAGACATTGTCAACACGACCTATTATGTTATACTATGATAAGTGACATGTTCGAGTCTATAAAAAATAAGTTTCAATTCAAATTCAAAGACAGAACATATGCTGCTAATATTTTAGCTGCTCCATTGGAAGACTTTCTAGGGAAAGAAAAAGACAAGGCAAAAAATGACAACCTGACTGTATTGGGCGTTCCACGTGGTGGAGTAATAGCAGCAGCTATAGTGGCAACTAAACTAAAGGCTGATTTTGATATTGTTATTCCGAGGAAATTAAGGATACCACATAATAAAGAAGCTGCTTTTGGTGCCATGGTTCACTGATGATAATGCCTATCGTGAAAACTTTAAAGATAATTATCATTAATTAGATTGATTTACTTCGTATCCATTATGCTAACCAACTATTCGATGTTTTTGTTTGAGATGTCAACAACCTACTATTATCATTGAATTAGAAATATGACACCTATATTGGTAGTGACCTCTTCCTGTCCCGAGACAATAGGAGTTGGTCTGGCTTCTGTTGCTGCCAACGACTGTTTTGCCATTGGGATAGGACTAGGAGGAGGTTGAATTGCAAGTTCATTGAGATTAATTGAGCTTATTCCTACTACTTTCACCCCAGCTGCAGAAGCAACAATATCAGCTTTTGCTCTTGCGTCATGCATAGCTTGTTTTATAAGACTAGTTTTAGTCTCTTCTAACTTTTTGTCTGACAATGCAAAATCAATTCTGTCTACAGTATTTGCGCCTGCAGCTATAGCTGTATCAATCCATTTTGATGTACTGTTTATATTTGTACTTTGTATCTGTATTGAGTTAGATACTGTAAATCCCGTTATTCTGCTTGCAACGGAAGGTTGCGAATAATTATAATTTGGTAATATATTAAATGATGACGTACTTGTTTCATTATCTTTAACACCAGCTGCTTTTAATGCATCAATTACTTGGTTCATTATTTTTGAATTTGTAGCTAATGCTGCGTCCGCTGTCTTGTTAGTTGTTTCAACTCCTAAAGATAGTATTACTTTATCCGGTTTTACCGCAGTGGTAGCACTGCCTGTAAGTGATAGAATATTAGTAACATTAGTCATCGTAATATTGTGTGTTGGGTTTAAGGTTTGTAGTTGTGGTTCTAGTTGCCGTTGTTGTTGAGCAAACGCAGTAATATTATTACTTAAAAACATACAAGCAAACAATCCAGAAAGTGACAAAGTCAATCCAATCAAGGTGAATTTTAATAATCTGTTATTATTGTTCAAAGGCCTAATATACAATATATATTGAGTAATATGAAATAACTGTTACACATAATACATGACATATCCTTCATCTAAGCATACATATGTGTGTCTAAATCGATGATTGACAAATAACAAAATGATTGTGTAATACAAGTGATCTCAAGCAATCGGTAGGTAGATGATTATCATTAATCAAATTGATTGATTTACTTTGTAGGTCACTAGAGCCTGCTAGAATATAATATGAGCCCAGGCCTGACTGCTACGTATTCTTAGTTTATTTTTATTTTATGTGCAGCTTCGTAGATAGAACAAGAAGAGAACGTAAATGAAAAGAAGTGTCTTTGTAGATTTGAGAGATGTCATATCATCTGGAATTAGGGAAAGCACGGATGGACTACTATAATCTCTCAAAGGAGCAAGAGCCTGATAAAAAAAGAATTAGACACTATGAACGTTTAATTCATAAATTACAGGGTCAGCTTAGAATATGTCCTTCGATGTTTAGTATATTCAAACTGTTTACTTCGGCCTTTTATAGGTACAATCTCGAATTGTTCAAAGAAGACGTAACTGAAGCCTTGGTGGAGAAGGGTGTGATGAAGGCGATTGCAATTGTGGAAAGCAGAATGCCACTAGATAAACGACCAAACAAGCACTGGAACTAATACTTAGGGACAATGCATTGCGTAAGTGTATTGCAGAGACAGGAATAGCAAGCAAATCATATGATTCTCCAAATACTCCAGAAGCACATGAAGCCGACCTATGATATCATTAACAACAATGATTATCTTACCTATTAAGAACAGGTGAAAACAAGAAGGCTTTTGTATAACTTTCCAGTAATAGTCCCCATGGCGGTAACATGTTTGGTCAGCATTGCTATATTTGCAGGTGGCATGGCAGCATTATATGGATTAGATTGGTACAAAAATAATAGAAGAAGACAAAATAGGAAATTAGCCAAAAAGTTGGTAGCAGAGAAAGATTATAACACTACAAAAGAAGAACAACCAATTGCTGAACAATTAGCTTGATTAACACCATGTATCTAGTCAAATGTATGTAGTGGACTTCTATGAAGAAAGCGCCAAATTACATACAGGTGTGCTCACTTCTGAGGTCTACTATAGTAATTGTGACTTGATTTAATAATTATGCAGGTTGATATAAGGTCCAATATAATGGATAGGTGGTAAATAACATGCAAGGGAATATGTATACGTCATAAAGCTTCTTATCGTTATGCTACTGTAAAATACTAACTAATAAATCCTTGTTCAAAGAGAAACACAATAGAAGCAGTAAAACGAGGTACAGTTTGGAAATATTGTGCTAAAAAAATATACAATTTCTATCTATAGTCAATTTAGAGCTGATGACCTTTGAAGATAGAACATACCATAGCCTCTAATCACATTTAATTTGGTAGAATAAGTCTAGCAATAGGAATGCAGGTGTAAAGGACTGATAAACCACAAAAAATACATTGTAAGTACTATAGTAAGTGAATATAAAGGGATTATTTGTAAGAACGTGACTGAGACTATTTGTAGGTCATGCTGTCCAGAAAAATTGCATGTCAAAATAATATGTGAACTTTGCAGCCAAGACGTTCTTTATTCGAGTATCATATATATCAGATAGCATTACTAAGACACCAATCGCTGGCATGGCCTTGTATGTGATACTAGATATGGGTATTATGTAGTCTTGAAACCATATCAATTCTCTTATTTTATTTTATTTTCTAACGTACATGATCTCTGCTTCGGCTTCAATTACTTTTTATAGCTCATGACTCAATTTAGCGGATTCTCTTATACTATCTATTTGTATGTCATCGCTTCTTGTTATCAATCTTGAAAATCTAGGATGTGCTTCTTTTCCTAAGATTATTGCTTCTTTTCCCTTTCTTAGGAATGCCAATGTCAGTCCATTATCTGTAAGGTTTTGAGCAAATTCTTTTGCTGTTTTCAATTTATCAAAAAGTCCTGGTCTGTTTTCATCCCCGCTTTCAGTTTCGATAATTGTCGGGTGTATGAAATCAACGTTAATCTTTTCTTTTTCTTTATCAATGTCAATACTAATTGCAGATTGACCTTCTATCTCAATATTGATTTTACCTCCTATTACTGTTTTTAGCGATTTAGCAAGCAAGTCTAGTAGTAGTATTTGCTCAGTATTGTTATCATGCTTATTATTTCTCATAATATACTTATATCATTAATATTATTATGTTTCTCGGCTCATTAGAATCTCTACATAGTAATAATTAATTTATTCTATAGAAAACATAGGCTTTTTTTGTCTATCTACCTATTATCTTTCTTAGATGCCTCTGTAGTCCATTGTACCTTTCCATTAATCACCAGTTTGGCACTACCTATATCCCTACCATCAGGACCTCTTGTAACCTTATAGATATAGCTAAAAGTTGGTCTGATAGCTGTGCTATAGCATCGTCTTTCAATTTATCACGATTTCTAAACGATTGATTTAGTTCTTCTAGCTCCTCTACTTTGCTTTGTATATGCTCATTGTGTTCTATAGCTCATTCTTTGGCCATAGTCATTGTAGCTGTCTAGGTAGTTATATGTCTCATGGATAAGTATAATAACTCCATAGTTATCTCTCAATTGTTCTAACAATACCTGATTTAACTATGGTATCGTTGCCTTGCAATAGATTAATACTACAATTTCCGTAAATATAAGTAACTATAAAATAATTTGTCGTCATATATTTTATCAGTCGGGAAGAAAAAGTCGACTATGATTATTAAAAGAAACTGGCGTAATGCACATCCCACTATAGCCCACCAGAGTGGGCTAGACTGGAGATTGCTCTCATCAGCAATTAAAACTAGTGGAGATATAGAAGAATCTGGGCTAGATCCACAATGTCGTTGTTTGAAGGCTATAACATATGTTTCATTTGCCAAATTGCAGCCCAGCCTTTCATACGAACCACATCACCATGACGATCATGAAGAAGTATATTATATAATAAATGGAACTGGAAAGATTAAGATAGGAAACGAAGAGGCTCGGTTAAGAGATGGTGACATCATTTACATCCCAGAGAATACCACACATTCAATTATAAATGATGGCGAAGAAATGATTGACTTTTTGGCATTTGGTGGTTATACTGGAAAACAAAAGAAGAGACGGCACAAAAAATGAAAGATAAACTATAACTAGAGAATTATTGTTATAATTGTTTTAACTGTTTACTACCAATTATAATATTATATTTGATATCTATCATTGTACTATTGGTGCTATCGTAAAATAGTCTAAATTTTTATTTATAACATATATTACATATAATATATTAAAATGCCAGGTCAAATGAAACTAGGAATTATAGGACTAGGTAAGATGGGTGGGAACCTTGCTCTTCAGGCTATTGAGAAGAATATCAAGGTTGTAGGAAAGGCTAGAGGTAAAAAACCTGAGCTAGAAGAAAAGGGTGTCAAAGTAGTTTCAGATTACAAATCTTTTATTTCTTATTTGGGCGATCCCAAAGTGATCTATCTTTCTTTACCAGCTGGCCAAACTGTAGATACTGTACTAGAAGAGCTTTTGCCATATCTGCAACGAGGTGATGTAGTAATGGATGGTGGGAACTCTTTTTATTTGGATTCTATTGAGAGAGAAAAAAGGCTTTGGAATGAGAAGGGGATTTATTTTCTTGACTGTGGTACAAGCGGTGGTTTAGATGGTGCCAGATATGGTGCCTGCTTTATGGTAGGCGGTAAAGATGAAGGGATTAAAAGAGCCGAGCCATTTTTAACATCATTGGCTGTTAATACGGATGCATATGTACATACTGGTCCTTCAGGAAGTGGACATTTTGTAAAGTTGGTCCACAATGGAATAGAATTTGGGATGCTGCAGGCAATAGGAGAGGGTGTTGAATTAATGAGCAAAGGTGGAAATGGATTTAATCTAGACCTTGCCGCAATATTCAAGAATTGGTCGAATGGTTCTGTCATTAGAGGATGGTTAGTTGAATTAATGGAAAAGGGATTAAGGGATCAAAAATTTGATAATGTACAGAGCTATATTGAAGATACAGGAGAAGTTAATTGGTTAATACAAGATGCTCTGAATAAAGAAATTCCAATTCCCGTTATTTCACAATCCGTAATGGAGCTATTCAAGTCCAGAACGATAGAGAGTGATACTTACAAAGCTATTGCACTAATGAGACACGGATTCGGGGCTCATCCATTCGGGAAGGATGAACACATAGCAAAGGAAAGAGAGACAAGTAGAATCCAAAAAATCTAAGTTAAATAGGTACACTATACTTTACCTAAATCCACTAAACTCTGCATCTTTAACTTCTTTTCTAACTTATCTTACCATGGAAAATGCTGGCCCTAACACCAAAATAAATGGATAGCAACATCTATGTAAAAAATGCGTAGAAAAGCCGATGAATCATATCTATATCTATATGATGATATGTAGATCGTTGACTATTTGTCTAACCATAGAAGTTACGCTGTTAACTTATATACCATTATTACAATTGTTGCAGTGAATGTTAAAACAAGAAGGAACTCCACGTGATCAGTTTCGGTTAACTTCATCACCAATATTCATTTTATGTGACTCATGTTATTGGTGTGCAACCTATTTTGATAGGACCAAAGTGCCAATAGATAATATCTGTCCTGAGTGTAACGTCAATAATAATGAGTTAACTAGCTTTCCTATCATGTCAAATGAATCATTTACTTTTGATTATAATGACAAACGTGGAGTAGAATTAGAATTTAAGCCTAGACGCATACGCGCTTAATCGAGATCTATATAACATAGCATATATTTGCCACCATGGGCTTCAACAATACCGTTGGAATTATAAGTCCTAATCCTGATCTTATATCTGATTTGATTGCAAATTTAGAAAATATTTTGTCGTTCGTATCAGTATCAATACCAGTGCCTCTGTCCTTGATGCTAATAATGACTTCACCATTATAATGACTACGAGTGCTTACGAATTCCGTAGTTATTTTTAATACATAGACAACATTTTTTAGCTTGTATGATTTTTCGGTATCATGATAAAAAATAGCGTGTGTGAATAGTGTAACTTGAAGTATTATGTTGGATGTACAGGATGGAAGAATCCGACATGGTCATCACAATTCTATCCGGCCACGTTGCATTCTAGTGATTATCTATCCTACTACTCCAAGGTTTTTGACTTCACTGAAGTAGATTTGGATAAAAGCCCTCTTCCTGCTTATACGAATACTACTACCAGCAGACGCCCATACAAATTGCTTTTCAAAAAATGGGCTGAAAGTACTCCGAACAAGTTTCGTTTTGCAATAAAGATACCTAAACACATTATACAAGACATAATAAAATTGGGTGATTTCCTTGAGGAACTTGCACCATTAGAAGAGAAGACCTTAGCTGTAATTATTGAATCCCTAACAATTTTGGGAAATAATGGAAGAGAATGGCTCGACGACATAATGAGTACCTGTACCTATCATGGATTTTCAGTTGCGTTTGAATTCAAACATCCATCTTGGTTTCAGGACTTAACCTATAACCTCTTAAACAAGCACAAAGCAGCTGTAGTTTGGTCTGAGTTTAGCAGTCTTTATTCTTATCCTGTTGTCACAGCTGATTTTCTGTACCTTAGGATTAATGAAGGAAATGGTGGAGAAAAGTGGATTAGCAAAGTAAAGGAAAAAGTAGGTGAGTCGAACAACTATAATGGAAGAGCAAGAAATAACAACCACCGAGAAGAAAAAGAACCCCTTGACGCAGCAATAATAGTTGTTAATACTCCCTCGATGGCAAATTGTATTTTAAGACTATTAAGTTTGCCTGAGAAAGAATACGGCCATACTAAATGGATTGGCAAAGTAATAATGCATGTAGACCTTAATTCATTTTTTCCATCATGTGAAGAGCTTAGAGATCCAACCCTGAAAGGAAAACCTCATGCTGTTATTATGACTGATGAAACCAAAGATAAGATAAGCAGAGGGGCTGTTGCGTCATGCTCATATGAGGCTCGAAAATATGGAGTTAGATCCGCGATGTCTCTCTTTAGCGCAAGGCAGTTATGTCCTCAATTGATTCTAAATCCTGTAGATAAAGTATACTATCATCAAGTATCACAGAAAGTTATGAGAATATTAGAAGAATATTCAGATGTATTAGAACAGACTAGTGTAGATGAAGCGTATTTGGATTGCACAAAGAAATTGTTAGCAGCAGAAAATAATAGTGGTGTAAATATAGAAGAATATGCTGCCAAAATCAAAGATGCAATAAAGCACCAATGCGGACTGTTATCATCTATAGGAATAGCTTCGACAAAATCAACCGCGAAAATAGCCTCTGATTTTAAGAAACCTGATGGACTTACTATTATTTACGCAGACAAGCTGCAAACGTTCCTTGGGAATCTAGATGTAGACAGAATAGCTGGTATCGGCACGAAAACTCAACATGCACTAAAGGAAGAAATGGGAATTAAAACTATAGGTCAACTGGCTAAATGTGATGTTCAAAGTCTGATGGATAGATTTGGCAAAAAGAATGGTCTTTGGATGTGGCAGGTGGCTAATGGCAGAGATAATGACATTGTGTCTCCTAGGGAAGACAATATCTCTATAAGTACTGAGCAGACCTTGGACCGTTCTACAAACGAAAAAATAAAAATTCTTCAATATCTAAACATGTTGGTAGATGAAGTCTATGAAAGAGTAAAAAGACATGGATACATGTTCAGAACTGTAGGAGTCAAACTAGTTAGATCTGATTTCTCGATTGAGACAAGAGAAATTTCATTTTCAAACTTGCGCAATGACAGAGAGAGCATTGCATCGGTTTTAGAAGACTTAGTAGACAGATTCAGCTTTGTTGATAATACTAGTAATAATAATAATAATAATAATAAGAGCAAACTAGCATTTAGAAAAGTTGGTATTAAGATATCAAACTTAGCGAGATCGGAAAAACAGAAAAACCAATCTCAACAAAAAACCTTATTAGACTATATTTGATACCGCTCTCCATAACATTCATTTTATTCGATTAGATTAGGAGAGAATTGAGCAAAACCCTTTTACCACCCATCTTTTTTAATCCTTAGCAGTCGAAAAGACAGGATAAAAACTGCGAATATTACAGCTGCACTAATTAGGAAGATATTTCCTCCAATAAAATGATACAAGACTCCTCCCACCGTTAATCCTATAATACTAGCTAAGCTTCCAAAACTACCCGCAATACCCTGTACTGCGCCTTGATGTGTTGATCCTGCACGTTTCGAAAGTAATGACAATACAGATGGCCACATAAGACCATTACCAAGCGCAAAAAGAACCGCAGCGCAGTACACCACTACGACCTCGTTTGATACAAGCAAAATAAAATTGGCTCCCAAGATTATACTACCAATTACAATTAGAATCTCCTCAGAGAATTTTTTCAACACTTTACGTAAAAGTGGTCCTTCGACCAAAACCATCATACCGCTTAGAGCTGCATAAAATATCCCCAACTGAGTTACTGACCACTTTAGTCCATTTACTGCTTGAACCGGAAATGTAGCATAAAAGATGTTAAACCCTAAGAAAATCAAGAAATACAACATAAGCAAAAATGAAATTTCTTTGATCCTGAAAACATCTTTGAATCTTAGTTTCTTAGGATCTTCAATGTTATAGCATTCTTTACATTCCTGAGCAAAAACCTTTCTAATGGTGGTTTTTTCTGGAACCAGCATTGTTGCTGATGATGACTTGAATTCTTTTAAAGACAAGCCTATTACAATTAAAGTAACTAAAGAGAGAATTAATGCAGCTATAACCGGCAATATGTTGCCAAATATGGTTGAGCCTAGAAGTGCGGCCAATGCAGGTCCAACAATAAATCCAAGATTGGAAGATATAGCCATTTTACCAAAATTCTTACTTCTGTTTTCATTAGATGAGATATCGGCTAGATATGCGTTAGCGACAGAAATATTTCCGCCTGTTATACCATCTATAAGTCTGGCAAAAAATAATACTACTAATGGAAGAGTTATAACGAAAGTTCCAAGAAGCGATGAGTTAACGCTTAAAATATTTTCCTTAGGCAAAAACAATGCTACAAGGAAAAATATCCAGCCAATTAAGGTTCCTGCGTTACTTAAAAGAAGTAATTTTTTTCTTCCGTAAGTATCAGACCATCTTCCTAAGATTGGTGCTCCTATGAGTTGAAATGCAGGATATATAGCAGACAAAATACCAAAAACTATTGCATTGCCCCCAAAATCCTTGACTAAGAACACTAGAAATGGTAAGACAATACTAAAGCCTAGAGTTCCTATAAAGTTAATCAGCATTATTGGAAAAAGTTGAACCTGGCTTTGTGAATTTGATACACC
>JBKOWU010000228.1:0-31505 GCA_046724555.1 Thermoproteota archaeon
AAATTGAGCAAGCCAATGGATCTTGGCAGCCTTAAGGTTGGTTCATACATTGTGATTGATGGGGAACCCTGCAGAATAGTTTCATATGATCATAGCAAACCTGGAAAACACGGTTCAGCAAAGGCCAGAGTAGCAGCCATGGGAGTCTTTGATGGTTCCAGACATAGCCTAGTTTCTCCAGTATCGGCTAGTGTAGAAGTACCACTAATTGATAAGAGAAGTGGTCAGGTTATCTCTATATCTGGCCAGACACTTCAGCTGATGGATCTCGAGACATTTGAAGTCTTTGAAACATCATCTGTGGAAGACGAAATAAGGGATAAAATTAGACAGGGTGGAGAAGTTGAATATTGGAAAGTTCTTGATAGAATAAAAATTGTAAGAGCCAAGGGTTAACTACTCCTTTTAGTTAATCAGCCTTGGTGCTTAAATTAACTGCAATAATAAGTGGGATCATATATAAAATGTGAGATAGCATTTATCAATATACAGATCTGGCATTGTCTTTAATACATATTGCTTAACTACGTAATAATACACGCAGTTTGCTAGATTAAGGCCTCTCGTGCAGAGAAAGAATTATAACTTTCTGTACTTTATAAGCCAATATGAGTAATTGTGAAGAAAGATCAATGCCAATTTGCTTTACGCATGCGGAGCTGAAACTATTGGAAGAATATGCTAAGCAAAAGGGAATGCTAAACTGCAGCCAAGCTATTGAGGATATGCTAAAAAACAAGTGATATTTGTTGTTATCTCTATAGAATCTGTTAATATAATAGGTTAAGTGACAAGCAAATTATCAATTCATAATCATAGTAGGACATAGGAATATTAACTATTACTATCATATGTTGTATTTGCTTTCCTTCTTTTAGGATGAATGCATCTCAGTCTCAATGTCTCTTACTCTCTGTTCCCTTAATTCGTGATACCACTTCCACTTCCTTCGCCTGGTATTCTTTTTAAAATTGCTGTAAGCTGTTCTGTCAAAACCAAATAACCTAAGAACTGTTTCTGCAGCATCAAGTACCATTTCTTTGTACTTCTCCTTATCATATGGGGGCAGGAACTTTAAGTTATCTATAGGTATCACTCTACATATAGTCCTTCCCCCGTCATAATTGTGTCAATAGCTTGAGTGACAAGTAAAAGAGAATTTTCATATCCTTTTGTTAGTATCTCAGATGAATCTTTGCAATCAAACAGAGTATACAGAAGCTGAGTTTGGAATCGTTTTATAAAAGCGTGGATATGGTGTTCCATACTTGACAAGTTAGGCACTAGTAATTGATTACTCATAAATTATTTATACTCAATACCTCAGATGCAATTCACAAAATAGGAAGATACAAGACAATGAAACTTCAAATGATAAATCTATAGTGGTGGTTGACGATGAACGTGATATTGTTAATCAAATAAAGCGATTCCTAGAAGCTATAGATGGACTTAAAGTCTATACGTTTACTGATCCATCTGCTGCACTAGAATATTTTAATTCATGTTGCAAAGCTAACCATATAGTCATCTCTGATATCAGAATGCCAGAGATGAATGGATATGAATTTGTAAAACAAGTAAAGAAAATCGATCCACAAGTAAAGATAATACTTATGAGCTCTTTTGAGAGAAATGATAATAATCTCTTAGATGTATTACCGGATCTCAAGATTGATATGTTTCTACAAAAGCCATTTTCTTTAGATATCCTAACTAACATAGTCGCTATTCCAAGATAGTCGAAGCAGAGTATACTCAACTATAATTGATAGAATTGGATCAAAATAACTGCTTACAGCAGCACGAATACCTAACAAATTATGGATATTCCCCCGAAATTACCAAACAAATTATGCTGTCAACTAGATCAGGGAATTTCCCATTCTTTGTCTAATGGTTTGCCGAAAGAGTTCTTCTGTCATAACGTTCATGTAGTCTATCCTCTTCTTCCCTGCCAGATAGTCTACAAAGGATACAAAACTTGCGTTTCCTTCATGAATATTTTGTATGTGCCGCTTAACAAGACGAATTCATATGCTGCCCCCGACTCCTCATCTTTGGGGGAAGCTATTCGCTTGCGCTGAAATGAAGCCATCACTGTATCCACATCAGGAGGAAACTATTGAAATATGCCCTCCCTAGTATTGAAGTAGTTTTGATACTATAGATATGAATGACAAGGAAAGGAAAATTGCTCTTGTGACAGGAGGTAATCGTGGGCTCGGATATGAGACCTGCAGACAATTGGCTCAATTAGGCTTAAAAGTTCTACTTGGGGCTCGGGATTTGACTAAAGGTAAGTCAGCGGCATATCAATTGAATGAAAAGAAGGGTCTTGATGTAATGCTTTACCAACTTGACGTTTCAGATCAGAATAGTATTTCCAATATAGTTAAGGAAGTAGATCAAGAATTTGGAAAGTTAGATGTGTTGGTCAATAACGCAGCCATTCTCTATGATACATGGCAAAAAGCTGTCAATGCCGATTTGGAAGTTGTAAATCAAGCAATAATAACTAACCTTTTCGGACCGTGGAGAGTATCACAAGCATTTATTCCGATGATGAAGTCAAATAGATATGGACGCATAGTCAATGTCTCGAGTCTTGCAGGTTCACTACAGTATACGAATTATGGTGGAACACCAGCTTATAACATTTCAAAAGCAGCATTAAATATGCTTACAAGGAAGCTTGCGGCAGAGCTTGTAAATACTGGTATATTAGTGAATTCTGTTGATCCCGGATGGGTAGCTACAGATATGGGTGGTCGGGGAGGACGTCCTGTACAGGAAGGAGCAAAAGGAATAGTATGGGCTGCAACGTTACCAGACGATGGTCCTAGTGGAGGATTTTTTTGTGATGGTAAAGCTGTACCATGGTAGCGGTAGAGGATAAAAAACTATAAGCACATAATAGAATAGCTAGAAAAAAAGAAAATATGATCTCGTACGTTACCTCTTGCCTCATGAAACTGATAAACACATTTCTATCATGTAGGTATTTCTCTTTATTGAATTATAATTGCATTTTCCAAAGATTGTAGAAACATGTATCTATTCTTCTGACCTACTGAAAATGAAGGATTTCTATACCAATATTTTAGGATTAGAATTTATTTCTGAAGAAAAGGATAGATATATCTTTCTTAAAGCAGGTCAAAGCATGCTTTTGATTTTCAATCCAAATAAAACACTTGCAAGCGATACTAGTAATACCCAATTTCCTACTCATGGAGCTTTTACTCCACCATCAATTATACACTTTGCCTTAGAGATTAATGAAGAAAATTATGACGATGCCAGATCTGTACTGAATGAAAATAACATAAAAATTGAGAAGGAAGTTACTTTGGAAAAGGGTACGAATTCAATCTACTTTCGAGACCCAGCAGGGAATCTAGTTGAGATCATTACTCCAGGTTCTTGGCCAGTAGATAATGTGTAAGGTAAAGATAATATCTCATTGTCCAGTTAAATCAAATTTTGCTTTCCCCGAATTCCTCATTTCTCGTGGGAAGTCATTGATTTCATTTTATAAAATGCTGCTTGGATACAAACCAAATCATTTTAAAAGCCGCCATTATCACTAAACCCAAAAAGATTATGTCCTATTCCACCCAGGCTATTTCTGATAATTGAGTCTACTTTATTTCTGATAGATGATGCCAAGTCTGATGACGATCCGGAGAATAATTTGCTGTCATGATCAGTATGGCTGCTCTTACCTTTCTTTGAATTGCTAACGTCATTGGTCGCTTGAGATTTCTTCTCCTCTTTAGAATCATTATCGGAAGTAACAGTACTACTACTAGTGCTACTACTAGCACGGTGAACAGATGATTTAGTAGATGAATCACCATCATCTTTTGCACTGACATCATCGCTAGTACTATCCTTTGTATCTGATTTAGTCCTCGTCTTCTTCAAGCTAGAGCGATTATCTGAATCGGACGATTCAGTATCAGGGCTGTTCTTATCTTTTGAATTGTTATTGTCATTTGTAGGTGGAGAAAC
Source organism: Thermoproteota archaeon (assembly GCA_046724555.1). Taxonomy (GTDB): domain Archaea; phylum Thermoproteota; class Nitrososphaeria; order Nitrososphaerales; family Nitrososphaeraceae; genus JAFAQB01. The sequence continues at coordinate 4,018 of JBKOWU010000228.1, forward strand.
ATCTTCTTTGCTAGTCGCAGTTGTCTTCTTCTTCGTTGTTTTAGACTCACTATCGGGAGGAATGATTTTGATGTGAGGAGGTTTGGTATCAGACTTTATCTTATCTCCAGAATGACTATTATCATTACGCACACTATCAGTTCCATCTAATTTAGTGCTGCTACTAAACCTCTTCTTTGCTGTAGAATCATTATTTGTAGCTGTGTTTTTAATACGAGAAGGTGTAAATTGTTTAGCTTCTTTATCTTCTGAGCTGCCATCACTCAAACTTTTAATTGTTCTACGATTATCGGGTTTACCATCATCATCAGTACTGTCATCATGGTTTGAACCACTGTTGCCATGATTTGATTTATTAGGGCCATGATAGCCAAGGTACAAAATCTGATCAGATGCGGCAGGTAGAGAAGTTACAGCAAATGTATAATTTTGTCCAGCTGTACTATTTACAGGTGTTGCGCCGCTCGTTGGTATAATTGGTGATAGTGGTCCTATACTATTAATTGGTGCTGCTGTTGTACTGTTAATTCCTGTTGTACCATTAATTCCTTTTATTGGTGGCTGCTTTTGTAGCTGTTGATTTACAGCTTTTATTTGTGGCGTAATACCTGATGGTGATGATGACGCATTAGTAGCATGATGGATGATTGGAGCTAGTGTTTTCCCCGGACCGCTACCATCAGCGGGTCGTGAAATAACATTCATATGAGTGTTGTTTACAGCTTTTATCTGCTGTTGCTTTGGAGCTGCAACCGCTGGTTTTGTTGTTATAGTTTGTTGTGTTGATGGTGGTGACGATGATACGGCTGATGTCGGGGGAGTTGATGGCAATGAAGGTTTTACAGTCTTAGGAATACCACATATGCGTGCTTCAGTTGTATTAACAACTTTGAGATCAGGATTACTTGGATCACATATTTTTGCTTTGAGTTCTGACGATATCGGCTTGCTAACAGAATTACCAGTTGGTGGGGATAACGTAGGTGAAGAAGAAGAAGAAGATGACTGTTGAGCATATGCATGAATATTACTCCAAATACCAAAGAGCATCACGCCAACAAGAAATGGGAATAGTACAAAAATTGTGCTTGTGTGGCTCATATTAAAACATACAGACGCAATTTTATTATTTATGTGAACTAACCAATAACTACGTAATATCTTATACTATTGTTTTACTAATACAAATGTGCAAAAAAAGTTATGATCGATTATATCCATAGTGTTCTGGGAAATGGCTTACATGTGAAACAAAAGAGGATATAACCAGACTCATATCTAATATATCATAAATACCGTAAAACTGATAACGACTATGACGGATAACTCACTATGATGGTTCAAGTGGTTTTGACCATTATACGAAAACGCATTGACTAATACAAAAATAACTGTCTGTGGGCAGGTCAAAACACTATATGCTATGGAATAGGGGAACAACCATTGGAAGCACAAAAACAAGAGCAACAACGACAACAACTATTGAAGCCATCGGAATTATAACAACAATAATACTAACAACTATGATAATGACTATGCCCTCATTCACAAAAGTAATAGCTCAGCAAGGAAATCAGACAGAGCAACAACAAGACACAGAATTGAGTCCAAAATTCCACTATGTCTATACCAGCTCCAAATGCAAACTTAAATAATCAAACTATGCCACATCAGATAGTAATTGCGCTTCCGCTAAGACAAGATGGGAAGATTTGGACAGGAACAGCGACGTTTACTGCAAGCAAACCTATCTAAATAGAGGTACTTCATAGATACAATCCCAAAGTTTTACCAGATGCAAAACATGGTGAACCCTATCATGCAAAATGGGTTGATGGAACAACACCAATATCTGTAGCGATTTGAAAAAATAATGCTGTGGTTGTTGCTTTAAAACACTTGATGATAACAGTCAGTTACTTCAGTTAGTACAAGATCACCATCTGCAGCAACACCAGTTAGACATTTTGAAAACTTCTTCAAATCCTTTGCAAAGGCAGCTGTATCCTCAGTTGAATCACCAACGTAAGCGCTCTGAGACTTTAGAGGGTCAGTATTCTCTGTCGTACGTGGCTGTACCATCGTATTTGTTACTGTATTATCATCGGCTAACTTCTTTGCGGCAAATGCAGAATCTACAAAGCCAGTTAGGACAAAAAATGATGAAGCTATGGCAAAGGTAAAAAGAACAGGCATTATTGTTTTGCTAATGGACATTTTATATCAATTTGACCAATACAATTTTAAGAAATATGAAAATAAATACGCTACATTAATGACATAATATACTTCTGTAAAAAGTAACTATTGGAAATTGAAATCATGCTGTCCCGAATTTCTCAAACCACTCAGGTAATGCTTATTCAATCCGATAATAAGGAGTAGAGGAGAAAGCATAGGAAAATAAGGTCTAAAGAACCATACAACCCTATTTTCCCATGATGTATAATTTCGTTTGTATTTTATAACAGGTGTGATTCTAACTTTGGTGCATAACTTACAAACCAAATTTTTTATATAATGTTACCATGGAATAGTACTACTGTCTCACTGTTGTCGACAATAATGCTATTATTATCCGCAAACATATGGCTAATTCATACGATACCTCTTCAGAGCGCTTTTCAATGTTCCTACAGATCTATGTATTGCATATTTCTCTCCACACTATAGTTTTGTCTTCAGCATCATCATCGCTGATGTCCCCGAAAACCCAGCCTAAATCGCCAGCATACTTACCTTGTGTTTTTTGAGTGCTAGACTTGTCGTCATCTGATAATTCGGGGAGACCTGAGAAAGGCACAGGTAGAGTCATACCATAATTATGTTGTTTTACTTTTTTGGTGGCATATGCAGATTCTATAAAACCGCCTAGGACCACGAGAGATGAGACCACGGCAATAACAAAGAGAGCCGGTGTTGTTCCTTTGGTAAACATTACCACCAATGACGCTGCGATATTTCTTTTAAGAAATTTGAAACAAATGAATCTGACATGTGTATACAGCAAGTTTCTGTTAAGAACTAACGTTTCAATGATGTATTGTTATTAAACTATATTCGAAGATATTTGTTATCGATAAAGTTTATGCAAATCAACCATTACAACTGATTTCTGGATAAGCATAATGCTTCCCCGAACTTATCATTTTTCATTTGTGGCTTGATATATCATCTACGCGATATTTTTCTTCGGAGAAGCAGTGTATTTGTACTCTATACATGATAATATTAGTTGATTTAGAAAATGTTATTGTTATTATGCATCGGACATGTAGTTATCGCTAGAATGCTGAACCAACTTTAGAACATTATTTATTATATTTTCATGATCAGCTTCTACTTCTGTTGTTACTAAAAGTAGATTATCATTTTCTAGCGGTACAGTAATACGTTTAATCTTTTCATATTCTGCCATAGCGTATTTTCCCTTACCAATCTTAGAAGCAAGTACATTACGTAGTCCCCATCTGGCTAAGGCTTGTAGATTTGATCTTTTAGTTTCTTCCGGTGAAAGTAAATTCTTTGCACCTTCGCGCTGGCCCCCGTACTTGATTTCACCACTGTCGTCGCAAATTCCAGCGAAACGGACCTTTAGATCTAACTTCAGGATCTGTTTACACAGATTGTCATAATCCATAGGATAGGAAATAAATAGCAAAATGATTTTAATAAGTATTATTTATTCGTCTTAAAACCAATGGATTTATAATGAAGATTGTAACTAGAATGAGGTCAGATACTAAGTCGTCTGTGGAATACCATCTATAGTATGCTTATTTAATTCCAAACTATTCCAATTCCAAATGACTGCTACTCGATGGTGGATCTGACTGCCCATCTGACGAATACTTATAATCTTTTATAACATTATTATATATAGTTATAATGCCGCCGTTAACAGATGAGCACACCGAGGAAATGTGGTCAGGGAGTGGATTTTAGGCTTTCCCCGAGTATACATGCCTTGATTTTGTTATCTGTCTTAATTAATTCTTTATAGAGAACAAGACCAGTGATTTTAGGCATTCTTATATCAAGAAGAGCCAGATCATAAGAACTAGCATTAAAGTTCCTCAATGCCAAAATGGGGTCGGTAAATGCTTGTATTTTAAAACTATTAGTTTCTAAAACTATTCTAGCATGACATCAGGCTCATCATCAACTACCAGAATTCGATATTGCTCCTTTTTCATTATGTTGTCTTCATACGATGAACCTTGCTGCTTTGCTAATGGTAATGTCTGCATTTGGTTTTCCTTTGTTTTCTCTCAGCTATCATGGCACCAGATTTCTGGTTTTATTTTATGCTGACGCCGCCATGTATCAGCTTTGGTTTGAAAATCAGACTCGTCTAAGTCAAGACTAGCCTTGATATCTTGATTGTCTATAAATCTATTTATGATCTTTTTGCGTTCCTCTGCAGGAAGATCTTTTGACATCTCAAGTGAATCAATTGCCTTGAGTTTCCAGTAATAATTGATTGCATTTTCAATCGTCACTATACTATCATGGATTACTTTGCCAAATGTAGTCAAAGTATATTTTCCGTTTTTTCTTTTTACCAAACCTGCACTCATTAAGCTAGACATTCTTGAATAGTATTGCTTTCGAGTGAGCTTTGTTTTGCTAATAAGAATGTCTGTACCTGGTTCTGAAAGGGCAGCAGCTCTAAAAAGTTCTAAAGAACTTTTATCAGAAATAGATTTTATAACATCTGCAATCTTTGATTCCATATATAATATGTCAGTATTGCGATTATAATCACTTATGTAACATAATTACGCCAACAACGTAACTGAGTTACATTGAAAAGTAAATAATTATATTCAGCGCCTATTTTAGTTGATAGTAAGATTTATGCCATGTATAAGCCCTAAGATGCTAGACGAAATGACCAAATTCAGTGGTGGACATATAGAGATGAACCTAGATCTGTACCAGAAGAACAAACCAGTGATTTAAAGAATGAGCGTATGAAAACTGCTTGTAAAATGTCTAGAGATATGTAGAATAACGACTCGTGCTTTAAGTATCAAAGCTTTAGCGGCCTGTAGCCATTCTTAACCGAGTCTTTAAGGTATATCTTATCATATGCTGCTGCCCCGAACTTCCTTCATTTTGAGGGAGACGTGACTTCAGTTCATAAAACTACTCGATCGAAATGAGCAGTTCGGGGAAGTCACTGCACCTATCATAGTAAACTTCACAGAACATGGGTTTGATACAGGCTCTTAGCGTGGTAATGGAAGAAGAACATTACCTATATCACTAGTACCAGCTCATTTAGCCAATCACGAACATGTGGGAATGAAGATCTAAGCAGTACCGGGCCAGTGCCAGTTTTAGATTGGTAAGGAATTTCACCTTTGCCGTATCTTTCCTTCAATCTTATGTGCGTGATCTGAAGCAGTGTGACTTCGTGATTACGTGCGTTAAGATCCCCATAGCAGAGATAATGCTACTCTATTCCGTTTGTGCGGTTCATATTTTATTATTGTAAGAATTTCGTCACGATCCCATAATTCAGTTTCAACATACGGGCTCAGTCGTTTTGTCCTCTTCTCTTTGATCTGACCAAATGTAGGTATTGTCTATTCAGAATTTGGCAATATCTCGTCCAGCCCATTGCTTGTTTTCTGTTTTTAGTTCAAAAGCCATCTGAAAAAATATTTGATTCGCTGTAGATAATCATTCCATGTTCTAATCCATCTCTTGTCCGGATCTGCGGCAGGATCTTTTATTCTGGTGTTTAAAAACGTAAGAATTTGCTCCTTTTTATTTATGCTGTAAAAATCTACGTCGGGGCTCAAGAACCTAGAAAAGTAAATTGTATTTTCAGATTGCCATTTTGATAACTTTTCGATATACCATTTGAAGGCATGTATTCATAGAATTCGTATAAAACAGTAGCATTTGTAGGATACAATGCTCACAGGCTGCTTACTCCAATCAGGAGAAATTTTAACTATTAATGATCATTATTATCAGTATACCCTACTTAACAGAAACCATGTCTTTTGCAGTATAATAGTTGAAATAATACAAGTGTATCATTAAATCCCGTTGAAAGCCTCTGCTACAGTTAACCTTCCCTTACATAATGGACATGCTCCAGCGTACCTCGTCAGACGAATGATTGCACTTTCGTATGCAATATCAAAAATAATTGTAGACGAATATGGCAAGCATGAATTTTTGAGAAGATTAGCTGATCCTCTATGGTTTCAAGCTTTGGGATGTGTTTTAGGATTTGATTGGCATTCCTCAGGAGTTACAACAGTAGTAACAGGCGTATTAAAGCAGTCATTAAAAGAAGATGTCCATGGAATTTCTATTGCTGGAGGAAAAGGCAGCAAATCTACAGCTACAAAAAATGATATTCCAACACTTGCTGGAAGACATTATAATCTGTCTTCTGCTAAAATTGATAATTTATTATACGCAAGCAAAATGGCAGCAAAAATAGATAATGCTGCAGTACAAGATAGTTACACGTTATATCATCATGTCATCCTCTTTGATGGAGAGGGAAACTGGACTGTTGTGCAGCAAGGAATGAATGTTCAGGACAAAATGGCAAGGAGATATCATTGGATCTCGGATAATCTAAAGAGCTTCGTGTCTGAACCGCATACGGGAATCATAAGCAAATGTAAAATTCCAAATACTCTTAATATGACATCAGTTGATTCGGAAGAAAATCAAAAACTTTGTGTAGAATTGGCAACTGGCAATATTAATAACCTAAAATCATCTATATATAAAATAGCTACGATAAATAAAAGAACCGAAGAGAAAACTTTGGATGATTGGACTCCAACAAGTAACCTAGATAGCAAACATATAGTAAATAACAATAACAATGATGGCTTGACTGAACGTTATGAAATGCCCCGTAGATTAGACTGGAACGTGTTTAGAAGAATATATGATATTCAACCACAAAATTATGAACAATTAATTTCTGTTTCCGGTATAGGACCTGGAGCCATAAGAGCACTGTCACTTATTGGTGAGATAATTTTTGGAACCAAAGCATCATGGCAAGATCCAGTCAAATATAATTTTGCACATGGCGGTAAGGATGGTGTTCCCTATCCAATTGCACGTAAGACATATGACAAATCCATAAGGTATCTTTCTTCTGCAATAGAAGGTGCAGAAATAGAAAGAGAGCAGAGAATTGGGGCTCTGAGAAGACTTGCAGAATATTCTGCAAGGATGTTCAATGAAGATTAATAGGCTTTGACCGTTCTTTGTTATGTTCGATTAGGTACAATGCAGAATAGACTCATTGGTTATCTTGAAGGAGCACAACTGCTATACTGGATTAGAGGTCCAGAACAGAAAAAATGTCGTTAAAAGCAATGTATATACAAAAGGAGAGAAAGACAGTATATAGCACTTACTATGTACGTCAATTTCATTCCAAATTCCATCTGACGGCTATTTGACGGCAGTTTGATGGTATGCGACTAATGCTGCTGTTGAGGATGTTACCGTTAGCCTAGCTCTTATTGTTGTGAGCACTCTTTGCTTTAGAGGAAAATGTAGAATGACAGGAATTAAGCCTATGAAAAATTTATAGAGCAAATCTAGCATGGCAAAGGTTAGAAAGGACTCACTTCTGTTGATTAGCTACTTCATTTTGTTATTCTATGCCTAGCTGATGCTACAAGTTGTAGGAATTTGTGGATATCAATAAAAATTGAGGAGATTCCTTCTATTTGAAACAACCATATATTTTATTTTCATAGTTATAAGTCCAGTACTAGTTACAAATTCCTGTACATTATCGACCGAGAGAGTAACGATACTGTGTAGACAGTATTGCAATTGTAGATCTTGAACTGAGAACCTTTAATAATAATAAAATCTGTCATTCAGCGAGCGTTTAGAGGGGGAAGACAGACGTTCTGTAGAGGGTAGCAAGCTACTGAAATACATATAAAAATATTTTATTTAATTCTACGAAAAGAATATCCAGATTCTTGTTTGCCAACGTATACATAGATTCGACATCAGTAAACATATACGAGTTTCAATAATCAACAGAGAGATGAAGCTTTAAGCATATATGCCGAAATTTTCTTGACGATAATTTCAATTGTTTTACTTGCTTCTAATGTCGCCATTCTACACTTTGCTTACAGTCAAGAAAATGCTGCTTCAAGCACCAACTACTAATTCGGATCAGTCACAAAAGGAGAGTAACACAACAATAAAAATAACTGTATTCTTAATTATTTGTTATGTTGTATGGACAGTTTATAAAAGATTAAAGTATAGACATGCAAAATACCGAAAGAGACAATATTTCAAAGCGTACATAAAACAAAGCACAATACTAAAACGGCGTTACAAATGTGCCATATGCAAAAAAAAGCTGGCGTATGGGATTATGATCACATCGACGGAAACAGGTCGAATAATCACGCTAGAAATTGTCAAGCATTATGTCCTAATTGCCATGCAAAGAAAACACGTGGTATATTGAAACAATGAAAGAAATCATATGTTAATTGCGATATATGCTAGCATGCTATGCAGAGCTCATTATCATCATTGTATATTTTTTATGAGTGGTACCACCCATCATGATAATTTTATATCGGCATGCTGTAGTTTCCTCAAATCATGTTTTTAGTATTCAGTGCTACACTGAATATGTTTTTGTTGACGCAACTGATAGCTTCTGATGCACGTGACATGGTTTACATAAATAGAAGTAAACTCAGGTCAGCCCCCAGGAATTCCTCTTGCATCCTAAATCCTTTAAAAATTCCTGATTTATAATATTATTTTAACAGGTCTACGATATTATTCCAATCTTCTTCTTTATATCACGAATTTCCCTTTTTATTTCGTGAACATCTTTGGAAAGTTCATCCAGTTCACTTCGAGTTGGGAGATTCAGGGTTTTGAAATTCTTTTCGGCAATATTCTGTAAATGTTTTACTGCATCAAGTTGGCTACTAATTAAATTACTGTTTATAATTCCAAATTCGTTAGAACTGAACAAGTCAGTGAATGCTTCTTCAAAGGCATCAATTATAGTCTTTCTGTATTCTTCCATATTCTCTTTTGGAGAACGTTCTAGCTTATCTTTACTATAATGTTGTTGATTTTGGTTTCCATTATGCATTCTGTCAGCTACTTGTTCTACAGCACGTAGATATGCATTATTCATTTGAGTCCAATAGTCTCCCATGTTGGTTTGTAGCTGAATTAGTGTTTGAGATAGATTGAATAGTTCTTGAGAATAAAATATTGAGTCTTTCGAAAAAGCTTGAAAGGGCCCAATAGTAGGTAGCTTTATGAAATCAGACCAGACATCAAAAATGTCTTTTACCTGTTTTCTCTCATGATCTGCAAAAGTCGATTTTGCATCACTAGGCGAAATACTATTGTTATTTTCCATAATTGTCATCTTCCATAATTGTCTAGTAGCTATATTTGATAAAAGCATTATGAATCTATTCTTGTACACATTTTGTACGGCATTTTATCAAGGTTTATTCTCAATGGCTACGATAACTTCCTTCGAGATATCAGATCAGCGTGGATACAATGTGTCTCAGTAACATTAAATGACCAAATCATCTGTTATAAATGATGAAGGTAAGAGATAAAATGAAAACCATAATATAAAACATACCTATAATCAAATGTGCTGCTGTAAGATATGAATTCTCAAATACTGGAAATTTCATTGCAGTAACAACCTAGTATCACATAGATCGCAGATGTGATGCTCTAGTGCTGCGAATATTGCTTCATGTTAATTTACACACATTTTATCTTTAAATTTTAACTACTGTTGTGTAGACATCTTTGCTCTGAAAAGCTCATACGCCCTGGCCGCATCTTTATCACTTAATATAAGCACAATTTCATTACGATCAAAGAATGCATTGTGAAGTGGAATTTGATTATCATGAAGAATATCTGATACTAAAAATAATATATTATAGTATGGATTTGGTTGTTGTAGCTCTTCGCTAGAAGAGGGATGTGTAACACGGATTTTTGAGAGTCCTTCTATTATCTTACCATCGAACTTTTTGGAAGCAATAGAAGCAATCTTTCTGATTTCTTCAATATCCTCTGCAAACAGCCTCAATTGTTTATTTGTTTGAAAAATATTGTAACTACCACTTTCCTTTTCGAAGAACTCATCAAGGATATTAGAAATCTCATCAAACGCTCTGTCCTCAAAATCAACATCAATTATACTACCTGTCAATGACAGCCTAGCTCCTTGTAGCGAGTAATTGATAATTAATTTGTCTTTCTCTTGCCGTTCCTTGTTTAATGTATCCACAAACCTCTTAATTGCAACTACTATAGTTCCAAGTTGTACTTCAATACCGGTAATCTTTTCAACTTCCGTTTTGATTTTTTGCGCTAACGCAGTATAGTTGGCTATTCCTGAAGAAAGTGCTTGAAGATACATAGTATTAGAAGCAAGCACGGCTCTTACAGCTTGTGGGACCGATAAATGCTCAGGAAATCGTATGTACATATATGTTAAGGTAATAAATATTATGTGATATTAAGAAACTATATATTATGTAATATTCATTACATAGAGTTAGGTGATAACAAAGATTGTGGAGAGATACATATCCATTTTCGATGTGGGGAATAAGACCCAGTAGAATTTTCGAAGATGTGATAGACAAAGAATTTGCAGAAGCAGAAGATATGCTAAATAGAATGTTCAGAACGATACGTGAAATAAATCCTTTGGATCTAACCAGCAATACACCTTACTACTATGGATATCAAGTCACAATAGGTCCTGATGGCAAACCTCATGTAAGAGAATTTGGCAATATAAGACCATCTGCTAAAGGTTTGATAGAACAAGCTGGTGTAAGAGCTCCTTTAGTAGATGCTGCAATAGATGAAAAGCAAAATACATTAAGAGTCACAGCAGAGATGCCTGGCGTTAACAAGGAAGATATCAAAGTTAATGTATCTGGCAAGTATGTTACAGTACATGCAGAGAAAGGGGACAAGAAATACCATACAGACATACCAGTTGATGTAGAGTTGGACGATAGTTCTGCAAAGGCTACGTATACAAATGGCATATTGGAGCTTAACATAAAACTAAAACGAGCTCCAAAGGAAAAGGCTAAAGAGATCAAGGTGGAGTAAGAATAATCTTCCTCCAATCTTATTTGTTTATTAAAAAGGTGATATAGTAAAAATGAAAAATAATAGTAATTTAACATTAAGAGTTGCAGAGACTAATCCTAAGTTTGTAGGCAGAGGAATAGCTTTGCTCGATCCAAAGGTTATGGAAGAGTTGAATTTATCCACAGGTGATGTAATTGAAATCTTTGGAAAGAAAAAAACTTTTGCTTTGTTATGGTCTAGCCAACCAACTGATTATGGTGCGGGCATAATTAGAATCGATGGCTATACTCGTAATAACATTGTGGCAGGTATTGATGACAGAGTAACGATTCAAAAGGTTAAGGATGTGGAAAAGGCAGAGCAAGTGATTCTAACTCCAACAGAAGAGTTTAACATTGTAGGCCTCGAAGAACACCTTCCAGAATTACTTGAAGGACGGGTTATTACTAATGGCGATATGATTCCGCTAAATATTATGGGAAGAAAAATTGGCTTTGTAATTACTAGTTTGTCTCCATCATCCAGTGGAGCTTCTTTAGTCGATAGCAATAGTACAGAGTTCATTATTGGATCGGTGCCAAAAACAACGACTAAAGGGGGAGCTGGTGTTTCCAGAGTAACATATGAAGACATTGGTGGATTAAAGAACGAAGTACAGAAAGTCAGAGAAATGATTGAACTTCCATTAAGACACCCAGAGATTTTTGAGAGAATTGGAATTGAAGCACCAAAGGGCGTATTACTTTTTGGTCCTCCCGGTACAGGAAAGACTTTGTTAGCAAAGGCAGTAGCCAATGAAACAAATGCTAACTTTTATTCTATAGGCGGTCCAGAGATAATGAGCAAATTCTATGGAGAAAGTGAAGAGCGGTTAAGAGAAACATTTAGGCAAGCTCAAAAGAACTCTCCTTCAATAATATTCATAGACGAAATTGATTCCATAGCTCCAAAGAGAGAGGAAGTATCTGGGGATGTCGAAAAAAGAGTGGTTTCCCAACTGCTATCTTTGATGGATGGAATTGAAGCGAGAGGCAAGCTTGTGGTAATAGGTGCTACTAACAGACCAAACGCAATTGATCCAGCATTAAGACGTCCTGGTAGATTTGATAGAGAAATTGAAATAGGGATACCTGACGAAGAAGGACGATTTGACATTTTACAGATACATACCAGAGGAATGCCATTAACTGACGATGTGAATTTAGAATCAATTGCCAAAGTTACTCATGGCTTTGTTGGTGCTGATCTAGAAGCTTTAAGTAAAGAGGCAGCCATGCGATCTCTTAGAAGAATACTTCCCGAAATAAATATGGAACAATCCAAGATTCCAGTTGAAGTTTTAAACAAAATCAAGATTACGAACGAAGACTTCCAGAATGGTTTGAAGGATGTTCAGCCATCTGCCATGCGAGAAGTACAGATACAAAGGCCCAATGTTAACTGGGATGACATCGGTGGATTAGCAGAAGTTAAAGAAGAACTAGCAGAGGCAATTGAATGGCCATTAAAACATGCAGATTTATTCAATCAAGCAGATGTGAGGCCACCAAAGGGTTTACTGCTTTATGGGCCTCCGGGAACAGGAAAGACAATGATAGCAAAAGCAGTTGCAACTACTTCTGAGGCCAATTTCATTAGTGTAAAAGGCCCTGAATTAATATCTAAATGGGTTGGAGAGTCAGAAAAGGGGGTCAGAGAAATATTCAGAAAAGCTAGACAGGCAGCACCCTGCATTATTTTCTTTGATGAGCTAGATGCAGTCGCTCCAAGAAGAGGTAGATCTGAAGGTGATGCACATGTTACAGAGCGGGTCATCAGTCAAATGTTAACTGAAATGGATGGATTGGAAGATCTTAAAGGAGTAGTTGTGGTAGGTGCAACAAACAGACCAGACATCATAGACGAAGCACTGCTAAGACCTGGTAGATTTGATCGTATACTTGAAGTACCACTGCCTGATAAAGAGGCAAGAAAGGAAATACTCAGAATTCATACCATACGGAAGCCACTTGATCATACTGTAAGCATAGACAAACTAGTAGGATTAACTGAAGGTTACACAGGTGCTGATATAGCGGCGATAACAAATGCAGCAGCAATGTCAGCAATTAAGGAATATATTGTAGTTAGTAAAGACAAAAAAGGACAATACACAACATCTCCAGTTTCAGTGGCGATTAATGAAGAAGAACAGGATAGCAAAAAGGATAAAAAAGACAATGAGGGAAAACAGGGTTTGAAAATATCTATGCGACACTTTGAAAGAGCAGTTCAAAAGATCAAAAGGAAAACTAATGCCATTAGCAATCTAAATCTCATATAATGGGAACAGTACCAAAAACGGAGGTGCATCAATTTGGATATGCTGCGTAATAAAACTAGCGCTACAATAGGATCAATTGCCAATTTGACCGCTCGCCAAATAACATCCTTAAGAAAGCTGCTTCATAGTAGAGTGGACTACAATCAATTTAATTATTGCAAATGCATTAAACACACAAAATACAATCCATCCTTTTAACATGCTAAATCACAACACATGTACTGCATCAATCATCATTATTCTATAATACTAAAGAAAAATTCAAGTGAATCATCGTTTTTACAAGCAGGACATTGTTTGAATACTACAACCTCGCTTGGATAACCTTTCAATACCTCTTGCAAGTATTCATTGAGCGGAAATGCTGCTGATACGTAATTTTTGCAACTCTTGCATTGGCCTTCAATAGTTACACGCTCGGGGTTCTCTCTAGTTTGATATCTTATTCTTTCGAACGTTCCAAATGCATGGCATCCTTCTTCCGCTTTCCTCTCAATCTCCAGTTTTATATGGTGAAACAAATGCTCTTTTGTATAGGAATTTATACTCATAATAGTATCAGTCCATAACGTCCAAAATTCTGGTTTATGAGTTGGAACTAACAGCAGATTTCGAGAGAATTCCGGTCTACCCAACAGTAGGATTGGTGAACCAACTATCTTTCGATAATGCTCGACTAAATCTCCAAACAAATCACGTTCTTTGCATTTGCGATAGTATATTGAACAGAAAATATCAATACTAGAAGAAGGTTCTTTTTTATAATGACTTTGGAATAACTCATATAGATTATCTTCTGCGTATTTTCTTCTGTCAGGATTCATACTTTCAACTACCCATGCCATGACACATCCTAATTCTGTAAATTGAAATATGTCCACAATACCGGTTCCCTTTGTTTGTTTTGCTGTTCCAGTCTGCCTGACAAGACCCAATTTCACAAGTTCTGTTACGTTGCGCTTGATTCTAGGTAGTCTGTACTCTATTCTGTTTTCAGTGGTATAATTTCTAGTGGATAAATCCTTGAAAGTATTTATGAATTCTTGATTAACTTTAAGTAGCCACTTAGTTAAACCCCATAATCGAAATGATTCATTGTCGTCCTCTTTGTATTTACCATTAATAGAATACTGCAGAATGTTTTGACATAATACTGCATTTTTAGTAAAATTCCCCTCTTTGTTCCTTTCAAAAACTGCATTTGTATGCCCTGTACTTTTTACATCTTTGGATGAGCACTTTTCACTTTTCCGGATTTTTCATGAGAGGCAAAAATCTATAGTTTACATCTCATGTAAAAAATGACAACTAAACAAATTAGTAAATACTAGTTTAAAAAGAAATACAATACAAACAAAGCAGCCTCTGTTATCTCAGACGATTGCAGTTTTGGAATGATACAATTCCTATTGCTTTGTATGAATAATAAAAATATGATGTATTCATTCTTTATTATTCCTGCAATATTTTTGTTGGTTGTTGGAGGGCAAGGAAGTGCGAAAATTGTCCCAAAATAGGCATATATTAACAATGGCTGCTATTTCTATTAGTAGTAAAGCCGAAGAGGTCATATCGGCATCTATTGCTTTAAGAATTGATTGATTGTTGTATGTTCTAATACTTCTCGCTCAGTAGGTCGTTATGGTAGCCGTGGAAGAGAATTCTATAGTATAATAGATGGTGCATTTGCTTCTATGCTCATACTACTTTCAGCTGTAAATGAAGGAATAGGTACTTGCTTTGTAGGAGCGTTTGAGGATAATAAAGTATCGCAAATACTTGAACTACCAAAAGATGTCAGACCAATAGGCATTATCTGTATAGGATATCCTGCAGAAAAACCTGAAAAGCTTGAAAGGATAGATGTTAAAGCACTAGTTCATTATGAAAAGTATGGTCGTAAATCGTAAACCGAACTGGACTATTGCAATGAATTTTTACTTACAAAATCAAATCCAAACACGGACTCACGATATTATTTGGTTATTGTGAGCCAAGAAAGACTACAAGTAAATTACACGAAATTTCTCTGGAATCACAATTGATATGGTTGCTGTTTCCTTTCAAATTCTTGCATTCTAGCTGTTAAGGCCATGACTTGGTCAGATAGCTGTGCTATAGCATCGTCTTTCATTTTGTCACGATTTCTAAACGATTGGTTTAATTCTTCTAGCTCTTCTACTTTGCTTTGTATATCTGCACCTTGTCGTTCTAACTGGTGAATATTTAGAAATGTCAGATAGGATTCAATTTTTTTAAACAACTCAGCTTTATCTGATTCCTTTTTGCGCCAATATGTTGAGCCGCTATGCCCGATGAACCATTCCGAATAATCGGAATAACCCAAATCGGATATCGTAGTTTTTACGAAGCGTCTAAATGAATGCAGGGTTATTTGCCTGCGCCTTCCATTGCTCCCTTCTTCTCTAGCTCCTCTATTCATACGGTCCAATGTCTTGCCAAATGACCTAGCAAATTCAATGTATAGATTCATAGGAACGGGTGCTTGTGTATTTTGATATAATGCAAATACTAAATCAGATTCTTTTTTGTCTGGCGTTCTAATGTCTGTAACTGTTAGCGATATCAAACATACGTCTTATGCTCTTGCCCCTTTTTGCCCTTTATTCTCGATATTCTAAGATACCTTCATTTTGCTCTTGAGATATAATTTAAGATTTCTCCACGTACTTGATCTTTGTATGTAAGATTGATTTTAGGATGGTAATTCCAGTTTATCTGTCTTATCGTTATTTTCATAAGAGTCTATTTATATATAACACCTATTGTACTAATATAATACATCTAACACAGCAGCCAGAAATATTAATATGCTTGATTGTAAAAACTCTTTACACTGTTAAGATGACTACATCCAGCGCCAAAAAAGCATAGGAGCAAATACATATTTATTAAATAATAATTACTTAAATAGTACGTTTACATAAAACCTTATATTTGCAAATAAGATGCCACTAAAAAATGGATCTATATTAGTACTTGACGATGAATTTGACATAATTAATCCCATAAAGCAGTCGCTAGGCACAATAGGATTGCATGTTTATGCGTTTACAGATCCATTATTGGCATTAGAGCATTTTCGCATTAATTGCAAAAATTACATCTTAGTTATTTCTGACATCAGAATGCCAGGTATGAATGGATTTGAATTTATACAAAAAGTAAAAGAAATAAGCCCTGCAATCAAGGTTTTGCTTATGAGTGCATTTGAAATTAATAGTAGTGAATTGTCAGCAGGTTTAGGAGAGGCTAAAATAGAAGGCTTTATTCAAAAACCAATATCTTTACATGAATTGAATAATGTGATCCAAGAACATATTCATGGACTTGCCTATAAAAAAAACTAAAAGTTAGATATATCAATTTGATCTAACATTTACTCTAAAACATTTTAGATGAGTATCATAACTTTGTAATTTTATTTGCCGAACATATTCGTCGTACATAAAGAGAGTACATTTTGATAGAGAAACACAAGTTATAATATTAAGTGGTCCTACTAAATAAGACAGAATAAAAAATATGCAATGACAAATTAACCAAATACAGGTCACACGTACAAGCGTAGTTCATACACATACAATTAGTAGATATTACTATCGTTCTCAAACACACTTCTTGGGATAATGCGATTCTGGACCTTGGTCTAATTATTTATCCAAATCATTAATAATACCAGCCCTAAACGTGTCAGAGGGGAGAATGGGATTTAGTTGATAAGACTTGCCTGCTTTCTATGCGAGCAAGATGTTAGGTTTTGTAGTGGTATTGGTAGTAGTAGACATAGATGGAAGCTCATTGTAGGCAAATCTCTGAAAAAGGCCTGAAAACCGACCTGATACATATAATTTAGCATACAAGTTATAATAGGATAACAACAGTAACATCATGACGTCATACATTCTATTTTGATTATCTGGTTAGAGTCATAGGGCATGCGAAGCTCATATTTTGAGAACAACAGCATAAGAGAAGACTAAAAGGAGGAGACTAATTTAAAATTGACTATTACTCCACTAACAAAAGGCTAAAGACAACACCTTTGCATATATTTGAATCGAAAATTAATTCATTTACTCACTAGATAATTTCGAGAACAATACCATATAGATGACTACACGAATATAATTTACATGTATACGCAATCAGCGAATTATATATACTAACAAAATTATTGGGTCTTATCCTTTGATGGGTAGTTTCTTAACATGGAAAGGTAATCCATGTACATTTCAATCAATTTACAGCAGCAATAAGGAATGGGAACCACAGAGTATTGTGACATTATCAAGGTATAGCCACCGTTCATACGCTCAACCTCTAAGATAAACGAATTTTTGATTATAAAGCTGAGATTCATATGGCGACTTCTATATTATGTTAGTGCTAATGCATACTACTCAATACCCAATGGATTCCAATCAGAATTTTACTTGCACATGTTATATGGACCTTTAGAATGTATCAAAGTCTTTTTAGATTTCTTATCTAATATGTATTATATTGGTGCGAAACCATGATAGTATGGACTTTGCAAGAATTCATCATCTGGAGCAATTTCTGCTAATGAAATTAAATGTCCATCAGGATCTTGTATAATTGCATGTTTTCCAAAATGCTCTTGGGTTAGTTTTTTATAAAACTTTACCTTTTTCTTTTTTAGATCGCCACAAACACTCTCAATATCACTGATGTTGAACCCTACTAACATGCTGTTGTTCTTCTTAATCGGCCTCTTCTTACTTGTTTTCTTTATTGGATGTAGAGCAAGTACAGTATTGCCTTCTTTTGCAAATTCAACCCAATCTCTAGATCGATGCTGCTTTAGTTCCATTCCCAAAACGTTGCCATAGAATTTTATTGATTTTTTCATATCTGAAACCAAAAGTATAACCGCGCCTATTTTATTGAACATTTGCATTTAGATCTCATATACATTAATTATGCACTGAGATATATGGTTGACTATACTAGATAGTCAATTACTTTATTTTAACATTTAACTTCAGGTGAATTATGTTTGATATTGGGAGCTCTAACAATATTCGATTGTTCATTTCATTTGATTATCCTCTATATCCTTATCTTG
The DNA here is from genome assembly GCA_046724555.1 of Thermoproteota archaeon. Taxonomy (GTDB): domain Archaea; phylum Thermoproteota; class Nitrososphaeria; order Nitrososphaerales; family Nitrososphaeraceae; genus JAFAQB01. The sequence continues at coordinate 22,605 of JBKOWU010000228.1, forward strand.
GTATCTTTGTCTTCGTTGTTATTAATTACTAAATCCTGTAATCTGTCTTGAACCCATTGATATGGCATTATTTGAGCCTGTATCCTTTCAACTTCTATTTGCATGTAAGTATCTAACATTTCCCTTCTATACTTCCTTTTTTTAGCATCTAAAACACCTCGTAACATTTCTGCTAAAACAACCGCCTTCATTTGGGAAACGACAGCATCTGCTAACCGCAGATAAAATATAATGAGACACAGCAAAGTAAGAACTTTACTTTGCTATTATTCCAACTAAGAATAACTCGGAACAATATTTCTAAATACAGATTATCCAAATGACCTAGACATACATGATATGGCTGAGTTGAGTCTGGAAGGCCTATTTGGAATAGGTGAAGCGATTGGAATTATTGCCACTTTGTTTGTTATATTATACTTTTCGAGAAAGCAAATGCAGAGTCTCTCAGTAGACATCCAGACAAAGGTTCTTAATGATTTGGATGAGAAGGTTCACAACATGGCAGAAATCATAATCGAAAAACCATCGATGCAAAAAGTCATATATAAACTTGAAAAACCATCGGAAGAATTAGCATTTGCATATTATATCTTGTTTATTTGTTCTCATGCATATTCGATGCATCAAAGAAAAGTGCTCAATGAAGATGAATGGACAGGATGGTTGCAGTGGATGAGAAACTGCTTTAAGTACGGAACTTTGGATGAACAATGGAAGCTAATACAGTCAGAGAGATGGTTCAATCCTCATTTTGGTAATTTCATAAACAAAGAAGTAGCGTCGAAACCAGAGTCTAAATCCATATAATCAACGCCAGAACATTAACGACATCCTTAATATGTATCAGAGCAGTTTGATTTTCTTATTATATTAATCAATCTTTAACGCTAGTATCAGTATCGATGTCATAATGCCATCCATATCCATGAATTCTAATACATTGCGCATCTTTCTTTACTCGCCATTGCTTAATACACTCAAGCCATTGTCTTCGCTCTTCTGTTTCTGCTTTGGTTTTTGTTTTTGTTTATTTATGTATCTACTTAAGCGCCGGCCATTTCTGTGTTTTGCAATGAATGTGTTTTTGCATTACCTTGATATCACGATATAGTTGATACGTTACTTTGTCTATCTATCTATCTGTTAATCATCATGATATACCGGCCAATCTCTTGTTACAATATCAAGAATTATATCCTGTATTTTTCCTTGAGGTCAGTCATATGCTCAAAAACGACCTCAACAGCCGGGTGAGGCTACAATAAACTAACAATGCTATTCATTTTCTTCTACTAGATACAAGATAAATTGTGACCGGTTCTTCGTACTCTTCTTTTATCCATAATATTTCAAAACCCTCTGTTGATGCCAAACCTTGTATTTGCTTTTCTGTAAAGAATCGGATTTGAAAGCCATCAATATCGAAAATTCCTTTATCTACTTCTCTACCTTTACCATAAGATTTATCATTGCGATTTCTAACAGAAAAGAAGTTCAACCCTTCAGACTTTAGTACTCTTCTTATCTCAGAAAATACAAAATGAAGTTCCTCTTCTGAAAAGCGCATATTAAAAACCATATGTGAATATACCGCATCAAAGTACCCATCTGCAAACGGAAGAGGCTTCTTAACATCAAAGGTTTGTGATTTGCTTATTGGTAGTCGTTTTTCCTCTGCTATCTTGTTTAATATATCGTTGTCAACTACAGAATAGTCTAACGCTTCCACTTCGATTCCATTTGATGCAAAAAATACTGTATCTCGACCATGACCTGCGCCTAGCTCTAATACTTTCTTTACATCGTTAGCTTTCATATGGTTAAAACAAAGCAAAGCAAAGTTGCTAGGTTCCTCTCCAAAGAAACTATTGTCTGAATTGTAAACTTTATTCCAGACTTCACTCATTGTTAATAATTTATTAATCTAGAATCTATTGTATATGAATTTCTCTGATTTACATCAGATAGAACACATCTACAAATAATCAGAAATTGATTTTTGTATAACTAAAGCCACTTAAAAGGTATGTTAAGTTATTTATCAGAAGTCTATATATTTGGAGGTTTATTTTTTACAAGAGGTGCATAAACTATACTATCACCTCCAATTCCATATTTAATTGATTGGCAAGCCATTCATATCGTTGTTGAAGTTTTAGGGTTTATATCCGCAATAATAGTCATAGTAAAAGTCTCAACTAAGATTACAGAAAAGATTACAGAGAAATTTACAGCTATAGGAAAAGATATAGAGTATCTGAAAACTACTGTCGAAAAACATGAAAAAAAATTAGAGGATTTCACAGTCAATTATAAGTCAGAAATATTAGTTAGACAGATGGATAAAAAAGAAGAAGACAGGAGGGAAAGAAAAAAGAAAATGAGTAGTGTTCCGATGGATTATAGTAATGAGAAATTAAGAATTTTAATGAAAGAGCTAGAGCTTCATAAACTCACGACAGAGCAAGCAGAAGTAATGATACAATTACTAGAGGAGGAGAAACAAAAATCAATAGAGTATGCTAACAAGGATTATGAAGCGACTTTGTCTGAATTGCTAGACCTGTTGAAAAGGTATGTGGCAGGGGAAATTAATCTCTATCAGAGTGAAATTAATGTAAAGATTTCAAACGTGTAATAAGAACTATTTAGCTACTCAGTTGTTTTATCATTTAATCTATAGCAAAAACTATTCCAATTCCTGTTACCAATAATTCATATGTTATCTTCTCCTTGATAATCCCGTGATATTAATTTCTAAGAAGTTAAACATGATTATAACTCATCTATTTTCTGCCGAACTAAAGGAACAACTTCAATAAAATCAAAAATCATCTCCGATAAATAATTACAAGCCTCTTTATTTTCAGGGAGATTTAAGTATTTAATATTGTTAAATTTTAGTTCACTCATTGGATATCTGGCGTAGATGTCGAGGCGATCCAAATGGAAAGACAATATCCATGCTAACATTTGATATCTAGACGTTGGATTTGAATATTGTTGACGTAAAATTTTGATATTGGAATCTGAACTTTTATAGTTTGTTTTCCCACTAAACTGAATGTAATATCTATTGTATTTTCTCTTTATAGCATTATTGAAAAATGGAATCAAATCTTCTTGTATAGGTTTATTTTCGCTAAAATCATGTAACTGTTGATATGCCCTTTTAATGAACTCATCCCTGGCTGACCCACCCCTACTCACATGTTTTTCCTTTTCTTTGGTCACTAGGATTTTTATTATTGCAGCCGATAAAAATGAAATTTGAACTATATACTTATTTGATATGAGATATATACTGAATAACATTTCAAATGCAAGGAATACTTACCTCCGAAGAGCTTCAAAGATACTCTGAAAAGTTTCTTTGTGGCCTGTACATAATGGCTCATGGTAATGTGAATAATAGTGTGAAAGCTTTTGATGTATTTTTCAAAAATGTCAGTTCAGCAGCATACGAGAGGCCATCATTTGGATATCAAGCAACAAATGAGATTGTCCAAAACCTTGTACAAAAGGGGTTTATTGAAAGAGATATACTAGAATCTATTAAATTAACTCAGAAAGGTTTGGATAAATGTAAAGAAGATTGTCGTTAATGGTATATAATATCATCCCAACCTTTCCAATATTTCTTGTATGATGATATTTCATTGGGATAAGTCGGAATGCTCTTTGGCTTATTTCCAGATTTACACCACTTCTTCCACTCTTGTCTGCTCTTTAAGCCAAGTGAATGTACAAACTCTCGAGCTTGCTCAAATGACCAGTAATCCTTATTTTTATCTCGATTAGCTATAGTATCAGTACCAAGCCAATCTTCTATACCTTTCCATTCTTTTTTGTATGCCTCGTCAGGATATGGTGGTATAGTATCAGGCTTTTTTCCAGATCTACAGTATTCTCTCCATTGCCTACTGTTTTTAATGCGAAGTGAACGTACAAACTGTCTTGCCTCTTCAAAGGGTACAAACACTCTAGTTAAGTCCAAGACTATGCACATATTCTCTAGCTTGCTCAAAGGGCGAGAATTTTGTCTTCGTCTTTGTTTCTTCAATTTGCGCTGGCGGTGTTTCATTTGTTTTTGCCCTCGTTTTCTCCCGTCCTCTTCCCATGTAGGTTTATACATTTTCTGATTATGACGTCTATTATTTGACCATAGCTGTTCAGTTGATAAATCTCAGTCTATACCAGTCAATATTAGATAATCCTTTAATCCTCAGTATTGCCAGAAACTTACATTGGCAAGGTGCTATTCGTCACCACCAAAGAATTTATGACACATTAGAGAAGGTAAAAAAATGAAGGTGAGTGAATCTAAGAAATGAATCGAGCCGATGTTTTAGTTACCGTCTGTTTTGCTACCATTTTTGCAATAGGCTTAGGCTTAAGCTTAAGCTTATCAGTAGGTTCATCTTATGCGATTGCCGGATTACCTGATTTTAGTTCTAGCGGCAATGAAGCTCAAGATAATAATAGCGTTAGTCCTAGCACATCTCAAACACAACAGCAAGAACAAACACCAATAAAACCTTGGTATAGTACTAGATGGATTTGCAGATCCTATAATTGCTATTCCTAGTGTTAACGCAGCAGCCATTCCTAAAGTTAAGTCTTCTTAGATTTCATTGCAATTGCGTCAAGAGTACGGTCTCATATAAGTTCTTAGTATTGGTACGCTCGGACAAGGTCAATGTAGCCTGTATCTAGTGAAGTTTGGCTCATTAACGTAATAGGCAGAATTTATTTAGCTGGGTTAACCCATTTAGCTCAATATCGTATTTCATTTTGCTTTTTTGTCTTTTATTATCCCAAAACCTGTTTTCACTATGTTTTTATGCCCAGTTGTTTTGATATGTTCGTCAATATCAGACTGTGTGATGAATGTCTTTTTACAATCATTACAGATACGTATTGTTGCTAAATTGTCATCATGCATTCAATAAGAGACTTAACGCATGTTTGCTAATTTATCAGTTTTTGCATTATGGACAGTATAGATACCCCTAATCGCGTAATCTATAAAGTCTATAAAGCCTGCCGGTATGCTTATCAATGTATTTCCATTTCTCAATATCATATTTAATTTCCATGAACTTGCTTTTAATTTCTGGATGCAATATATCATAAACATCCTCGTCTAGTGTAATTTTGTTTGGATTAGTTAATGCAGTTAGCTTTGCAGTTATACTCATGCTATATCCAAGAATATCAATAAGAGAGCTTTTGTCATGCCCGTATTGTACTATTACATTTTCGCCTTCGTCTATACCTATTTTAACACGAAGCTCTGGATAATCATATTGATTCAATATGGGATTAATACCATTTTTTATTACAGTTATCATTGAATTTGCACATTGGACTGCTTTATCACATGCTAGCAATTTGTTGTAACCGGCCGGGAAAAAAGCAATTATTGCATCACCTACATATTTTAACACATAACCACCGTAGCTCCTGACAGTATTAGTCATTTCATGTGTAAATGCCCTGATTATAGTGACCATTTTATCAACAGGCAAGGTCATACTCATTTTAGTTGAACCAACTAAATCTGCATACATAATTACAAATGACATTTTTGAATTCACATGATTGAAGAGAAAAGCTTGACTATCCTTCAAAGATGAATCATATAGATATCTGTCCTCTAATGCTTTCTGCATTCTGTCTTGTGTTTGATCCACCAGTGTTTTTGCATCAACTATTAAAGGAGCAATTGTTGCTGACGACGATGATGTTGTATTTTCAGAATAAGGATTATCTCTCCTATTATTACCCATTATCATATTAGTGATTGATTTCGCGGTAATGTTGTGCTTCTTGTCATTCTGCTCCTCTTTTTGTCGGTTTCTATAATTTAAGGTAGACTTTTCAGTCGTTTTTTTACGTTGATATTTTCTCCTTCTCTCCTCCTGTTTTTCTTCTTTAATTCCTTTGTGGTAATATGCTTCGGGGTATGCATCATCGTTTATCTTCTCAACAGGCTCTCCTGTAGGTAATGGTGCATTTTTATCTACTTTGTAGTTACTTGCTAGTTCTGAAAAGTCCATATTCAAAATGACATTTCTGCCTACTTCTTTTATTTCTGATTTAGGAACGTCAAATCTATAGTTATAGTCACCAAATACAACTATCTTATCGTCAGTTTCTTTCATAACATGTCCAACATGGTCTTCGTTTAGGATTCTAACCCCTTTGTTAAACAATCCTTTTGGATATTTTCTTTCATAAGCAGCTAAGTCTAGATTTTCACCTTGGGTCCAATGCTCTATTGGTATCGTTGTAGGCAATGGCTCTTGACGGTTTACTTTATACCTATTTGCAATTTCATAAAGATTAAGACCAATTAACACATTTCTTCCAGTAGTCTGTATTTCAGATTTGGGTATATCATACCTATCATTTCCTTCTCCAAATACTACTATCTTGTCAAAAGTTTCTCTTATTACGTGCCCAATATATGGAGAGTCTAATGCCATTACCCCTCTATTAAAGTACTTACCCGTAGTCATTTCTCTTATTATTATCATGAATATACAACAAACAATAAGAGATTTACTAATGGAACCAACCAAACAGCTTAAAAACGCCTGTTTTGCAATATAATATTACTACTATTTTTCATTTGAGCTTTTTGCATCAGCTTTTCTTTTTGTTTTTCATTCTTAACTAATCTAAATTTGAAAACTTAATCTGATCCCAATTTGGTTTTTCAGAATAATTGGTTATTATTCACAAGTAATTGTCGTTAGTCTGTTTGTTTGATTTTAAATAAAATCGGCTGAAAAATCCTACCGGGAAGGGAGTTATTCTAGACATAGCCATAAAGACACATATTATATTTTTATATATGTATATACATTCATCTCGTTTTTAATAATGATTTCTGGTGCTATGTTGATTACCCTGATCGATAGTACTAGCATGCACTTTTTTGTATATGCGCTATGCATATTTCTGATAAAGGATCAATTTGCTTTTTTTGTTGTCGCAGATATCTGTTTATCCTTTCCTTTTGTTTATCTAGCACGACTTTTACTCCTAGTTCTTTTCTTTTTCTATACTCTTCCTCTTGATTTCAGCATTATCTGCCTAATCTATAGCGTTCGCCAGTATGTTATAAAAACATCGCGTGGAGTATTTAATGCGCTAATGTCGTCTAGCATTTAATTAGATATATTACATATATTAGTTAGAAGCTACACAGAATGTTATTTGATGACAGAGTAAATGCAGCAAAACAGCTTTTAGAAATGTTAAAAGAATAGCTACATATGAATCTCTCAACAATATAATAACAAACTTTGGTTAAAATGAAGAAAAAGACAATTTACTAAAATCATGCGAAAATATATTTCTGCATTGACTAGAATTCATCTGACACAAATTTACATTGTTATTTATCTTTAGTAATTCTTGCAACAAAGTCTGTTTATGCAAACTAAGGTAATACAAGGCCAAAGCATGACTTGTACCATCAACTATCAAACCAACATTTTTAGAAGTATCATAAGCAACAATGACTTCAATAGCGTAACTCCATCCATGCTTTAGTTTCTGGATGATGTCGGAAACTTTATCACTGCAAGAAAGTATAGATCGTGTTTTTTGATCTTCAAATACTTTTATGTATTCATTTACTACATAATTAATAGTTCCCGCGCTACTATAGCCATTTTCTTTATTGCTGTTAATTTTACACCATACTAAATAATATTTGGCTAGCTTTTTAAAGTCGTTGAGTCTTGATAGGGGAAGAATATCACAGCTGCCAATTCCCTTAAAGGTATCTTTTACTAATTGATAGTTGCGAGTAAATGATAGGAGATTTTTGATTGTATTTGTACGTAATATTTTATGATCCCTTGGAAGATAAAAGTCAATTAGATCCTCAGTTCGCAATTGCTACATATTTGCATTTTAATTATAAAAATAGTGCTTTCACATATAGATGACACATCATATATTATACTTTTTCTTCTCATTGTACCTGTTAGTTTGTTTGTCTTCATTTCTAAACGAATAAACAGCAACATGACTGAGAATGTAGAACTAATAAAAAATGGACTAAAGAAAGGTTATTAAAATATGCTAAAATAGTAGGATATGAAGGGATGACACCAGGGCATTGATGGAAAAGTTGGAAAGTACAGCCGGATGGCTATGCAAACTTCTTATTCCGATAAAACACGAATATCATATAGGTGACGAACTAAAGAGTGTGGCTATTTGCACACTTTCAAGTATAGATCTGTTAGAAACCATATCTAAAGACAACAATATAATGAGCAAAATTTTGATTGTAGGCAGATTACTATCAGAAAACAAGGGGATTGATACATTGGTCAAATTTACATTGATCCATCCTAATTTGCGTCACATAATTGTGTGTGGTAAGGAAGTAAAAGGACACAAGGCAGGACAAGCATTGTTATCTCTTCACAGAAATGGAATAAATAAAAATGACGGTAGAATTATTGGAGCTACTAGTGCCCATCCATTGCTACTCTGTTCCCAAGCGGATATCGAATCATTCAGGAGACAGACAATGATTTATGATTTGATAGAGATTAGAGACGTGGATGTAATAAATGCTCACTTACAATTCTTTTATGAATAATGTTTACTATGCTTCGTTGGCTGGAAGCTATATTGGCAATATCAATATAACAACAGGAGATGTCACGGTATTAGACCCTCCAACACAAGACCAAGGAGCACGACGTATATGGTCTGATACTCATGAACGACTATGGATTAGTGAGTGGAATGCAGGAAAGCTAGCTTTGTATGATCCTGCTACAGACAAGTGGCAAGAATGGCGGATTCCAGGTTCTAATCCTATGCCATATGCTATATACGTAGATGATCATGATATAGTGTGGT
>JBKOWU010000248.1:0-7409 GCA_046724555.1 Thermoproteota archaeon
TTGTCCATCGTGTCTTTGGCCGATTTAACAAGAGGCCGGTTGCTCGTTCTATCATAGGTGGCTTGATTATCGGCTTAATTGGTTCATTTCTACCACTCACACTTTACTCAGGCCAGAACCAGTTACTACAAATTGTTCATAACCCGGCTGCATATGGTATAGGGATATTGCTGCTGTTGATGCTCGTCAAGATGTTGCTTACAAGTACATCATTTGCTACAGGGTTTGAGGGTGGTCCTATCTTTCCGGTACTGTTTATAGGTGGTACGCTAGGACAGGTCCTATCAGAAATTCTAACATTCGTTCCACAGGGAGTGGGTGTACTTGCAGGTATGGCTGGGGCTGCATGTGCTTTCTTTCCAATTCCCTTAACACTTGCCATGCTGCTGGGGTTATTCGGAGGGCAAACCGACCTTATACCAGTCATTGTCATAGGAGCGGTAATAGGTTTCATGGTGTCGAAGGCACTCACACCATTGCTTCCCAAACCTAGCACACAATCAAGTAGCAGTAAACAATGATAAATCCCTGACAAATACTAACCTAAGTAGCAACATAAGTTGAATGCCAGATTGAAGATTTCCGCACGGCATACTCATTTTTTCAGAGTGGACTATGGTATATAGCTCTTGAATAGTATATAGCTCTTCAAACATGATTCATTATTAAAAAGGCAAAAGATACTGATTAAAGGCTCTTGCAAAATGGCGATCTGGGTTTCAGCTCTTTATCTGAGTGTAGCAAATGTGACACCAGGATACCTGGTGCATAATCAAGTGAAGTACTGAGAGAGATACCATTATAAAATGTCCATTTCAGACCACCAATGGATTAATTCAAGAAATTGAAGGGACTAAATTTCGGATCCAGTCCAACTCAACCATGATATGTCATCTAATATTTACATACAACTTCTTTAAGTAGTGAATCGCTCAAAAATAAGTCATTATGCAACATGCTTCCGGAGTAACTTTTGTCATAAAAGAGATGACAAAGCACCTTGTTAATTTGGTATTTGTCAATGGTCTTTTCATATTCCTTGTTCACAAAAGAACAAAATCAGGAGCAGGGTACAATATCAAGTTAATTGAACTGCCGACTAACCACTTTAAATTTGGTGCCGCCGTAATCGGCATATCGTTTGTGGTTATTGCAGTTTTGATTGTAATGGTATTTACTCAAAATGTAATGATAATAATTGCTGCTGTATTCATTTCTCTTGGGACGGGGCGGCAGATCTTTGCCTCGGCACTGGATGTCGTAACAACTAACCTGAACACCTTCATTTCATCTTGGGCATCAACTCTCCTATTGCTTGCAAAAAACAGGCCGATGACATCGACGACAGATTGGAGTTCCATAGAAACTAGAATCCAGATGATGATCTTTAGCAGAAGGCTTGAGTATAATTCGCCTGTTAAACTTGATAGGGTAACACCAGAATCTCAGCAAAAATTGTTAGAGTATTTGGATGAGCACAAATGGGAGTTAGAATGTCAACAGGCTATTACAGATGATGATTCTAGCTGCAATGCATTTTTCCAATATGCAACTGAAAAGATGAGGGAGAAGTTGCAGATATATGATGAACTGGAAGATCTACAGGAAAGAAGTGGAGGCGTTAACTCAGTAATCCTGATAGCATTAGGAACGTTGGTTTGGTTAATTTCATAGTTTTGTGCTGCTACTATTACTGTGTATACATTAATTGAACAATAAAATCCCCAAAACTGATTAGAGTAATGAGATAATGTCCCATTGCTGTGCTCTAGTAGACAGACTAGTTATGCTGAGAACGATCTAATCATATCCACACTCTTAAAGCTGATTAGAGTCGGGGCAGTTGCTTGAACAAAGGAGTCCTTAGCTAATTCTACCAATACATATTCTTACATTTGATAGCTATTGTTACCATATACAGCACCTACTTTGTAGCTCCATTTTCATTCCAATTCCAAATGACGGCCGTTTGACGGCTCATCCGACGAGCATCTGACGAATACTTATAATCTTCTATAACATTATTCTATATATGCCACCGCTTACAGATGAGCAAACTCGAAGAAACGTAATTAGGGGTTGGATTTCCGGTATCCCCCGTGATACTATTGCTGCCCAGAATAACATAGGAGCAGGGACAGTTAGCAGCATAATCAGTAACTACAAAGCTGGACTTGAAAATTTGGACTTTGATTCAATTAGACAATTAGCTGTGGTGGCAAGACAGCATGGTTTGAATTTCGCTGATTTAGCTTCGCATCTACGACTCTACAACTATTTTAGGAAGTCGGGGGCAGCAGAGGATAAAATAGAGTCATTCATTGCCAAAGTTAGTTTCAACGATGTTTCCCCCGAAAACGTGATTGAGCTTGTATATCAATTACATGAGGTATCCAGGTTAGAATCTATTCCACTCAATCAAGTATCGAAACATATCAAACAAGAATTAGAACAAAAACAAAAGATTAATGAGCAGATAAGAAGTTGATGCCATACTTCAAAGTAAGAATGTAGCTATTGAATCTATCAATGACTATATCAAATTAAATGAAGAACTAGAAAATCATGGACTATCTACCGATAGTATTCATAAACTTTTGACTGTTCTGATAAATGCTAAAAGATATGGATTTGATGGAAAACAAATTGCGGATAAGTTGTATGACTTTAAATTTTTAGAGTGGAAGGAAAAGGAATTTAAAGATAAACATAAGAAACTCTCAAAGCAGATATCAAAGTTCAAAGAGCTCATACCATTCACCCAGGAGATTGCATCTTTGGGTATTGGCATAGATGAATTATTAGCACTTGAGATTGCGATTAAGGAGGCAGCAAAATACTATAACTTACCTTATGTTAGTGCTGCTATGCGGTTAATTGATGATATAAAGACGTTAAACAAGATAAATGGACTTAAGCGCGAGTTGGATAGATTATCGCTACAAAAATACGCAATTGACCAAGTCTGCTCACATCAAGGCCAATCTCTTATCGCTTTAGCCAAGCTGAAAAGTCATGGCATAACAGAAGCCAGAATATTAGAGCTGAATAACTTTTTGGACAATAATAGATACAAAACTAGTAATTATACAAGTACAAACTAAACATATGCTCTCCCCGAATTCTTCATTTGCGGGGAAAAGCCGTTGATTCAAATTGCTTTCGTCAGCTGAAACACACACTAATTGTAAAAACCTGTATTAAGATAATTGACGTATTGTCATGTAGCGATCTTCGAGTAATGAAGAATTAAGGCAACTAATAGACGCTCTGATAGACAATCACTTTATCAAAGATATTCTTATCAAGGAATATTGTTATATGCCCTTAGAGACTGTCAACAACACTGCATCTGTTAGAACTTATGAATTGGAATAAGAAAAAGAAGTATTCTTAAGTGCAGCCATGTTATGTCATCGAACATCTGTAGGGTTAATATTTAGAGACGGATGACAGAAGATTTTTCTCTAATCAAAATCAGACTCTATTATAAAACCTTTTATGGGTGTAAGAGAACGATCCACAATTGTCAAACTCAGGTTTGAGGTTACCTAATGCAAATGATCCTAAAATAATTAATGTTAAAGTGGTATTTGCATTTTTCAGCATTTCATTTCTCTTGTTTAGCAGCACTATGCTAATGATGAGTTATGCACAGCCGCAGAAAGTACCATCCCAAGGACAGCAACTATCACCTCAGCTACAACAGCAACTACAACAAGCTCAGTCTGCTAACACGACTAGGTCGCTTTCTCCTCAGCTTCAACAACAACTGCAGAAGCAACAACCCCAACAACCTCAGCTACAAGACGAACAACAAGAGATGAGGTACGAACTACAACGGCTGCAACAACAAGGACTACCGGCTACAACAGAAGAAGAAGAAGAAGAAGGAAAGATCATTAAAAGCACTCCTAAGGATTTCATATATGCTGAAGATGGACCGCAGATTGAAGATTTACAGAGACTTCAAACTCTAACTCCTCCCGGTAGCCAATTAAGAGCTAAAATACTTGGACCTACTACTGGAGCTCTGACACCTCAAGCTCAAACAACAATTACCGCTCCTCCTCCTAAAACAGTATTCCCAGTACCAGCAACTCCACAGCCACAACCAGATAATGGTGCACTTGCTGCTGGTTGTAAAACTGGTCTTTATGAGAGGGTCAATCCTGAATGGTTGCCCGCAAGTCGTCCTCCTTCTGGTTCCGTACCTTCAATTGCTGAAGGAATAATTACCCCAAGTAAGGTAACGGTAACACATCACGATTTCCCATTTAACCATCAAAGTCATGATGAAAATTTCCATGTCAAGTTAGATCCAAAGTATACTGGTCTTGCAAGTACCGCTCACCCTCAGGATGCAAATGGACAGCGGACTATGGAGATGGAGTGGGAAATAGGATCAGCTAATACGGGAATAACGGATAGATTTCCAAAGGAATTCTGGCCCTGGGAAGGGGATAGAGTGTGGATGATTGGTCGATGGGTCTGGGATTGCGGACATTTCAATGCAACACCTACTCCCCATGGCTATCAAACTGAAATTCATCCTCCATTCGCAACTGCTTTTACGCGCAATCAACCATATCAGTTTCCAGGTGACAACAGACCGTCATCTGCTACAGTGACATACATATACATACACGGTCAAGGTGGATACTATAATACCCCCGTTGGAGGACAAAAGTATCAATTTGACATCCCTATCCTACCGAAACCATGTAAAGTTTTTTGTCTACCGACAGTTCAGCTTCGCTCTAGTGTTATAGGTTTACCTTTTGGTGGGCAAGCACCTACTGTTACTCCCAAGTCTCAGTTGTGCAACTTCGCTGGTACTATGACTCCTTGTGCTCATGTTGTCGTTTCCCTCTCTGGTATTTCTCCATCTCCAAACGTAAAATACGGAGCCGCAGTAGCAGTTAAATGGATTGACATGACACGCCCAATACCAGAACCGCAAGGTTTCCGTACGCTAAGAGTTACATTTGATTCTATTAGAGTAAATGAAGATCACGACTATTTCTCAGGTGAATGGAACAAACTTTGGGTTGGAGTTAATGGCAAGTGGATTGAGCTATCAGGGCCAAGTGGCCATTATGGATTAAATGATGTTGACAATGGCGACCTGATACGGTTTCCAGCTGGTAAAAGTGTGACGGTGATAGTTCCAGACAAGGGCGTACTTAAAATTCAGACTAGTGGTTGGGAGGATGATAATGATGGATATTTTGGTAGGAGACTACTTTCTTTCCCACCACCAGCAGGTGCACTAAACGATAATGATAAAATAGGTGTTGTCATCAAACCATATACTGCAGCAAATAATTTTGGCATTGGACCACATTCTGATGTTTCCCAGACAACCGGTCCTAGCGATACAAACGGTGATTTTGTTCTGAATTACCGCATACAGCAATTAGGTTTTACACCACCAACTACACAACCATCAGCTAAACTTCCTACTGCACCAACACAACCGCCAGTTTTAAAATGAGGATGACAAATTTGGCATCAGTACATAATGTAAACATAGTGCAGGAACTAAGCTTCTTTTCGCACTGAAGGCTATGTAGAATAAAAAATCTAACAAAAACACCAAAATGATATCCTAGTCCTGTATTTTAAACTGCTAACAGGATTGAGAGAAGTGAAACTTGCCGAACTAGGAGAAATAATAAAAGGATTGTAAAAGATAGGAAGATACACGTCTACGATGTTTACCATAAGAGGAATAAGATTTTGATCTAAATTGTTTAGGCTGGAAGCATATCTTCAACGTACTCACCTACGTGTATTGTTTTCGTATTTTGCGATCCATCAAAAATAAGAAAATTATATACATCACTCAGAGTACTAGCATAATCTTTCGGGGGAACAACGGTTGTTGAAAATGATTTAGGATAAAATCGAGGCCATCTTGTATGTTGCGATGATTAATGGCATTATCCTGCATTACTCTCTGGAAATATAGGTGCTAAGGGGGAAAAATTCTTTACGCGTTAGACCATCTGTTCGCATTAAGAAAATTTACCCCTACTACATCATTATTTTTATTTTATTTTAGTTCGGGGAAGCAACACGATAATAATGGTTGGTGCGAAAAAATGTTATTGTTATGCATCCGACATGTAGTCGTTGCTAGAGCGCTGAACCAGCTTTAGAACATTATTTATTATGCCTATATGATCAGCTTCTACTTCAGTTGTAACTAAAAGTAGATGATCATTTTCTAATGGTACAGTAATACGTTTAATCTTTTCATATTCTGCCATAGCGTATTTACCCTTACCAATTTTAGAAGCAAGTACGTTACGTAATCCCCATCTGGCTAATGCTTGTAGATTCGATCTTTTAGTTTCATCCGGTGAAAGAAGATTATTTATTCCTTCACGCTGGCCTCCATACTTGATTTCACCACTATCATCGCATATTCCCGCAAAACGAACCTTTGGATCTAAGTTTAGGATCTGTTTACACAGACTATCATAATCCATAGGATGTAAATACGATAACAAAATGATTATAATAAGGATTATTAATTCAAGGACATAAGGATTATTAATTCAAGGACAATATCGGAGTATTATTGTTGCTTATAGTTGTAAACCCAATTTCCTAATTCTACCATTTCTAATCTTTTATTTAACTCCAATCTCTGAAGCCTGGAGTAATCTTCTCCAATGGGAGTTGCCGTTAAAGCTACATTGTGTACACTAAATTAGATATTCCTTATTTAGGGAACAATATTTGAAAAGATTCTTATATTGACCTGATTACCAATTTTAAAAAATTTGCCTATATCACATGTTGTAGTACTATAATTTGAGTGAATAACAAACTTGTTAAAAAATTTGCTTAATTTTCCAGATAATATTTTAGTAGTTTTGTTTTTTTCTGCCATCGGATAATATACATAAACTATTAGTCAACCTTGTTAGCCAATCCTTTATAACGACTAACAGACTGTAAATGCATAAATCAAATAAGCACAAAAAAGTCAGAAAAAACTGTTTATAAATGCGGTTTTTCATGTGGACGTGTAGCCACAGGCTCTATACAAATAACAGAAAAAACATCACTACAGCTATGTGATACTTGTCGTCATCTGCTTGATCCAGATGATAAAATGAAATGGGTACCGTTTTAATGATGTTTAATTGACTATATGGTAGAACACAAGAATAATGGGTTAGAATGACTTTCTTTGGACAAGTGTAGAGATGTGATTTCATCATTCTCTAGTGCCGTATACTATATGCCCACCAAGACTCGCTCATTAATAATTTTGATATATACAAAATCTTGTTGATTTCTAAAAAAATATGCTGAGAATAATAGTAATACTTGTCAAACCAAAATAAATGCGAAATGTTCAAAATAACAAAATTCAAAATCTGTGTCATAGG
>JBKOWU010000383.1:0-2031 GCA_046724555.1 Thermoproteota archaeon
ATGCATATCGAGCCGGTTCTATTTTTACACAAACTGCACTCCATATAACCTGATCCAGGAGTGTATTTTTGATAAGCATGAATAACATGCTTAGCCTGATTACTCTTCTGCATCATCCCCTAATACCCAACCACTACTGAATGGAACTGAACTCTTTTTACTCAAACAGTATAAAATCTTGCTGGAATATTAACTAGTACAAAATTGATAGAATACATGTAGAAAATATCTGTGGCAAAAAATTGTTGTGTTATAGTGGCAGTAGGAGATAAGAACTATGGCAGCAGCAACTTTAACGTAAATTTAATTCTTGAATGTATTTAGCTGAGTATCCAGTATTATAGTCGATAGGATAGTGGTAAATAATCATGTCAAGTCAACCTAAATTTAAAAAGATAACGGACATCCCTCCGAAATGTACGCCGCCAAGACCGGTTGGCCCCGACGGTAAGGAAATCCCTTGGGCAGAAACACCGCAGACGTTTGCGTATATTGTGGGCTATGCGGAGAATGCGCGACAGAGAGAAAAAGAGGCTAAACTTGAGGCCAAGCGTCGAGAAGAGGAACTACGAATGATGGAGGAATACCAAAACAAACAGAGGGAGCGGCGCAAACGGGAGCAGGAGGTCTACAAGAAATTACCCGAGCAACAGCTTGAGATGTTTCTTTCTGGGAAGCGTTATATCTGCTCCGGCTGTCATCTGCCGCAGTACTATCAGGCTGACTGTCGTAATAGGAATGGCCCAGCTAGCTAAGCAGGAATACAGCACTGGTGAGATCATAAGACTAGACGAACAAACGCATAACAGGCTAGTGGAATTTGGCAACAATGGCGAGACATATACGGACCTAATAAATAGACTGCTTGACATCGTATCGTCGCATTTGCAATAACATTTTCTGGAATATTAACTAGAGAAATGGAGGTTGATTGAAGCAGAATGGTTGAAGTTAATAGTATAAGCCACATAGATCTGGCTTTTGCTAGAGATCTTTACTTATTTTCTGTAAACGACGGCGAGATCTACGAGCGCGCCGCGCTGCCTGCTATTGCAGAACTAAGAAGGAAAATTAAAAGAAACCTTGTAGAGACTATTAGCGTGCAGCAACAGCAAGCGGAAGCTGCTGGATCAGCTACAGGCGAGTGTGCTAGGATAGTTACAGGATGGCACAATGGATCGAGACCTTACTTTTGTTACCGATAGACAAATCAACTAACAAGTTATCAAACAACACTATAACTCCTGTACTGAAAAGAAAATAGGGGATTGACGTACTTTACACAAGAAATTTCATTCTTGCGTCTTCTGCAGTTTTCTTATTCAGGTCGGCTATTTGAGTCAAGTTTCAAAAATTGAAAAGGAGATACATATAATGATGTTTTTTGGTAGTATATGTATCCACTAACGCTTGTCCAAGTGGTTTCAGGCTAATTATTTACTACCTTCTTAAATGAACCATCTTTAGTTGTAATGATTCCAGTCTCTACCATTGGTCTTTCTCCTAATGCTTTCTCTATTGCCTTGTTGCTTAATTGTATAGCCTGCTCTACATCCATCTCTATGCTATACTCTTTCTGTATAACATCTAATGCTATGTCTGAATATTGACCTATTGCAAATCCTGCTCCCCTAAAGAAAGTTCCACTTGGATCTACCTGATATAGTTGAACTCCAGTCTGATCTTTCCCAGCGATTATTATTGAGGCTGCCTGGGGTCTAACGGCATATATTGTATAGTTGTGTAAGTAAGAACTGAGATGTTTTGCAAGTGAGTTGACATCAATTGGGCTCTCATAGGTAAGTCTATGTTTCTGTGCTGCTAATTGTATTTCATCAATTAGTTGCAATATATCACCGATATATCCTGAGCCTGTAGCACCTATGTGTTCATCAATTGTAAATATTTTTTCAGCAGGGTCTACTAAGGGTTTGGTTGGCTTAATGTGACTGGACAACAAGGCAAAGGCTGGAGTTTTGATTCCAATTGTTGTTGAACCCTTGTTAACAGCTTCTAAAGCGCTATCTACTA
>JBKOWU010000055.1:0-3235 GCA_046724555.1 Thermoproteota archaeon
ATTTATTATTTTAATAAGACTAATTGCAGTATTAGTGCCGGCATGTTCAGTTGCAACGTCTAGTTGACCTTTCTGCCAGAGGTCTCCAATTCTATACATTACAGGTTTTAAGATTTTATCATAAAAATCACTCAGGCCAAATAGTCTAGAATATTTTTCATAGACATTCACAAGACCATTGATATTACAATCAATTAGCCGTGCAAACATTTCTTCTTGAACCTTAGAGATTAGTTGCTTTCTTTCCTCTTGATTAGAGCTGAATGCCGACACAAATGCTAGAATTTTTGTATCATCTCTATATTCTTCCGGTATATCCTCAATAGTTATCTGTGATGCCTTGCCTAGATATTTTATGGTCTGTTGTCTGGACATATTCCTTTTTGCATCCCATATACTCTGTACCAGATAAGCGTAATCTATTCCTTTTACTTTTTTATTTCTGATATATACCATTTTGAACCAAACATGCTCTTGATAATCTTTGTTCCGCTCACATATATCAAATTAGTGATAAATCAATCTTCTTGTGCTAAGATAGAAAGTATCAAATAAAAATTTTGATGGCTGCTTCTCCATTACCTTGTTATCTTTTCAAATATGCCTATCTCAGTCATTCTTCCAGAGATAAAGCCAATCAAAGCACCGTATATAAGATGAAATACAAGCGAACCACCTATAACAACTGCATATAATCCCTTGAAATGACTGACTATATTGTAGATATATTGGTTGGGTGCAGAATATGCAAAGGAATCAAGTCGCGGTTGTATTGCAAACGTTGCAAGTGGAACAAATAACACTGTCCATAATGCTATACCTACAACCATTCCTTTAACAACACCTTCCCTTGAGTTGTAAGGTGCTATCTTTGACCAGAACAGTGAAATTTGTCCAAATATATTACCTGCAACCATTCCAGTCGTTATATGTAGTGCAAAGCCAATATACTGAGCTGATGCTGGATCGTTAAATCCTAACGACGCTCCAATTACAGCAAAAAATGTTCCAGCAGGAGTACCGGATATAACATCTATTATAACTAGAAGACCCGAAATAGCCCACGCACTAATAAAACCTGCAAGCGAACAATAGAGTATAAATTGTCTACGTGAATTTGCTGCAACATTTGTTTTTGTCAAACTTTCCATACCTATTCCTTATGAACATATTATATAAACACGTGCCTAGAACCCAATATAGTGCCTAACTATATTAGCTCAAATACCATTCACTCTTATTTTATGATATACATTATGTGAAGCTACTACGACTGACGCTGCTATACCCGCACCAATAAAATTTCGGAGTGTCATCATTAGATTAGGAGAGGTGGCGATCAACGACTTACCTGAAACAGTATATATATTATCAATAAGCCAAAAAATAAGGGTTATCCAACCAATTACACCTGCAGTAAACGCTCCAAGTCTTGCTCCGTTAAAGCAAAAAAACAGGGAAAATGCAATAGAAAGATACCATAGGCCACTAAGGATTAACCAATTAGCATGGAAAACTTCTGGTCTAGCATCTAGCATATAGTAAGTCGAACCTATTACAGCCAGTGCAAATAAGGAAACAATGAGAAGTTTGTTATTCAAAGTATGTGATGTGCGTTGTCGTCGCCCTGATGTTTTTCTTTTTACTTGTTGTTCTTCTTCCTCAGCTGTCTTGATTGCTTCTTCAAATGTTTTTAACTTTAGAGGGATTAATTTTTTTATTGCCTCGTCTTTTACTGTCGCCTCATATTTTAAGCTGTCAATTAGTGGTCTTGCTAATGAGGCCTTTACCGGAGTAATAAGGTCAACCCAGTACGATGATAGTCTTGGGGTAAGAAAAGGTATGATAATTATTTTTATATGTTTCTTGAGCATCGTTGCATAACGTTTCATCATCTGAAGATATGTAAGAACCTCTGTACCACCAATATCAAAATCCCTGCCCTCGGTTTCCTTTACATCGATAGACCTAACAAGATAATCAACGACGTCATCTACTGATATCGGTTGTGATTTAGTCAAGACCCATTTTGGACATACCATGAGCGGCAATATTTTAACAAGGTATTCTAACATCTGAAATGATCCTCCACCATGGCCTAAGATTACCGCTGCACGGAAAATCGTTACTCTAGCATTAGATGTCCTTAATATATCACCGACTTCTTTTCTGCTGCGCATATGGTCTGATAATAATGCCTCATTATTTCCTTTTGTGCCTTCTTCATGAATCAATCCCCCTAAGTATATGATCCTATCAACGCTACACTCTGTCGCGGCTTTAGCAAAATTTTGTGCAGCCAGCCTGTCTCTTTGTGAAAATTTTTTCCATTCTTTTGAAGAACCTTCCATTGAATGGATAAGATAAAATGCAATATTTACTCCCTTCATGACTTTCACAAGTTGGGAATAGTCTTGTACGTCTGCCTCAACTATCTCTACGGCCCCATTATATTTTTCTTTGTGGCCTCTCAAAGATTCCTTGTTTCTAGTCAGACACAAGATTTTGTAGTTATTGTTAGATACATTACGAGAGATGTAAACAGATAATAATTTGGATACTACTCGGCTACCAATAAAACCACTCGCGCCGGTTACTAACACTTTCACCATGGTTTTTTCTACCGCGCCATCGATATTAGCATTATGCGTTTCTGCATAATTTTGCATAATCTATCTATCTCCAATAGTTATCTACTATCAATCCAATTTTGTTACGTCAATGTGGACTGTGCTACATGTAAAGTCATTTCCACTGGCAGCTGATTCGAAAGGATGAAAAGGTCAGTATCCTGACTCATATAAACCTCAATAAGATCTCCTCGCCCTACCTTTATTTCAGATCTTACGAAAACTTTATCTGTGTCGCCATGCCCAGACAATCCAAAAGAAACTAGTGCTTCACGTGACTCTTCGATATTAGTGAAATCTGACGGAAGAACAATGAGGTTGTTGCTTGCTTGTTGAATATTAATTGAATATGAATTATCAGAAGTAAAAGCTGTTCCATAAATATAGCTCTCACCCAGCTCCAAATTCAATATGAATTTATTTTTCTGTTCTAATGCCATGACTAGACAGGAAGACACATCATATATAAATAATGCCAACAACTGTTACATAGTGCTAACCATGGTTGCTAAATACCAAATCAGCATGATAAAAACAACGTACTTATAATAATATTCTTAGTTGATATTTTAAATACACACAGTTGTTGCGGCCTTTTAACTTTG
>JBKOWU010000123.1:0-4873 GCA_046724555.1 Thermoproteota archaeon
AAATGATAACTGATAGCTCCAAGAAAGGTGAGGTTGTAATAGTCGAGATTAGTCCAAAGTTCTTTTCTGCTTGGGATTATGGCAAAATGCAGCTATGATTAATTAATTCTTTCGCTGTCCCATATTTCTATTACTTGATTAATCATATGATTGTTTTACACTATCATTTTTCGTAGAATACTTCTTTACATCCTCAAGTATATGCTGAATACCTACAATTCCCATAGTTAGTTGATTTATCCAATTACTTTCTTCCATCTTTCACTAATGAGCTTGATATTCAAATATAAGTTTCCACCAAAGAATTTATCACACATTAGAGAAGGTAAAAAATGAAAGTGAGTTCTAAGAACTACCATAGGAAACGAATTCAAAGCCTTAAATACTCTTGTAAGCACTAACACTTAACTTAACATGGATAATTCTGTGTTTTTTGTCGTTGTGTCGTTATTAGTTGTCATATTAATTTATGGTTCGGTAGTTATATTACCTTATTCTGCATTTGCGGCAGGAAAATCCCCTAGGGACGTTTGCGACTTAACTCCAAAGTCCAAGTGTAATTGTTATAACGGAGTCAATAATTTGAAAGCAAGTTGTTGCTCTTACACATCATCAGGGAACGTTATTGCATGTGAGGAATGTGATATCAATACAGCTACAGGAGATTACGAGAATTGCCATGATATTACAGTTAACAAATCGCCAACAACTGGTACAGCGAACGTTCCACAAGGTAGTGGAGTTCTAGAACAACCATCAACTCCTAAAAAACATGCTGGCACAGTACCCCAAGACAATGATGGTAGAGTATCCGAGCAACCACAGCAATCATCAAATCACTCTCCAAAACAGAACACAAAACTCACAAAAGGTGGGAATAATATTAACCCGGCTATCGGTAAGTAATTAGGAATCTGACAATAAGAAATGAACCGAACCAATGTTTCAGTAATAGTTTGTTATCTATAGCTGTGCATGTATGTTTCAAATAAGTGCTTATTATAAAATTCTAATAGAACGTATCATGTGTTCAGCTATAGGCAAAGCTTTGTATTGTAAGTGCCTATCCATTTATGCAATGGGTCTTCATTTTCTGGTTTGCGGCTATTATCTAGGTAGCAAAGAATGTCATCTCTGGTCATATCAATGAATTTCTTTTCTATCCCAACAGCCCTTGATAACTCTGACAAAATCTGTATGGTATATTTTTTGTAACTGAGCCGTGGGCTAATCTCTCTTTTCATGGCTATTATATAATCGCATATTGTCAATGCACTTTCCTTTGATAACCTACTTCTATCTTTTAGGACTAGTTCACAAAACTTGTGCGTGGTAAAACCTTCAGTTGCAACAGATATTTTTCTCTCAAGTAATACAAAAGTGTTATTTTTATTATCCTTTCCCTCTAGAAATGAGTCATCTGTTGCCGAGGTTTTACTATTTCAGCTACCGATTTATTTGAACGTCTAGCCATATAAGTACGATATAGCTAGCTTAACGTACTAATAATACTTTGTATGGGACAACATTATCTGTAGATATTATTTACTGCGAGAATATCCTTAATAATCAAACTAGCACATTTAATGAATAATAATTCCTACTAACATATCTATCAGTTGGCCATTAATGGTGAAAACGAATTTACATATGGGAGAAGAAAATCGTCTAAATTCGCTTCGCTTCAATTCTTATCATATTTACAGCTACTCTTCATAAGCAAAATACCGATCGGATAACCTTTAACGGAAGCATATATTGTATGAATATTTAACGTATATCATATTACATATACTAGTTGTGCATAACAGGCATTATTTTACGATAACCTGTCCGTGCATGAATGGATGTAAAGTACAGCTATAGTCAAAAGTACCTTGTTTATAAAAGACATGCACAAAGGTATTTCCAGGACTAATGAGACTGGAATCAAATAAGGTACCTACATTTCCTTTTTCTGGAAGACCAGAGGTTACTGTATGGATGCTAGAATCATTATTTGTCCACGTGACAGATGTACCTATCTTTACTGTTAGTGGTGACGGGTCATAAGCTTTTGAAATGCTGGGAGATGAAGATCCCTGAACTATTGAAACAGATGCAGTTGTTTGCGCATATACAAGGTTTTGATGAACATACACTATCTGGGACAACAGTACGAGTATTCCTGAAATAGTTATCGCCAATACACTCATTAAGATTAACGATCCTGGACTGGTAGACATATGAGGTTGTATCAAACTCCTTACAGCATATATGTGTGTCTACCATCAAATACATTGAGTACAATGGTCCAACTTTTGAATTAGGTTTTGGCATCAAATCTATTTTGTCATAGCTCTTGAAAAAAGGCTCTTTTGCTGTGAATATAAGATCTAGAGGTAATAATACAAGATCAAATAAACTAAGACGATAGTAGATGTACTAGAGAAGTATTCCAAAGATGAAATCACAGAAATTTAGATATAATTACAAAAAACATTATTCTGCAATCAAGAATCGTAAATATGATTATTCAAAGTTGTACAAGGTATTTCATAAACATGGTACTTTGCTTGAATCTGGATATTATGATCTCATCCAGTTAATGTCAATACTATTTGTCACACCGAACTCTTCTGGTGTGTATGAAGCAACCATTCCCTACCTTGTTCTTTTAATGTTCTTTGCGTGTAAACAGCCTCTAAACCCGGTACTATATCAAATGCACTTTTGTTGTCTTGTGGTATATATACATCAAGATAAACAAGTTGTCTCTCAGGAATTTTCTGTGCTACGCCATCGATAATTAACCCCATAACTATGACCAACCAGAATTATTTCATTAAGGTCTTCATATTCTAATACTTGAATTATGTCCAGTATATCGGTATCTAATCCAGTGTCTCTAGTTGCAAGATGGCTTCGCTCACCTAGGCCAGTAAGAGTTGGAGTATATATATTGTGACCAGCTCTGCTAAGCAGTGGAGTTTTTTCCAACACCGTCCTCCATGACATGAGCTATAAACCAAGACAAAACTCGCCATTTCTTAAAAACAGGTATATGAGCATTTGAGTTTTTTTATGCTTTGGTTAGCCTTTCTTTTCTGCTATTTTTTTCAAATTTAACAAATCTTTTGCAATAGACTTTAATTGTTCAACATTTTCTGGGTTTTTTGTTTTTCTTAGCATATCAATTGGTATGCCATTATTCTTTGCCGTACTTGTATTAGATATACCTGCTTCACTTAATTCAGATTTTGAAAAACCTCTGCCACTTCGAATGAATTTCATCCCTTTGATCTGACGTTTGACATTTGGTTTATTTATCCGCTTTTTCATGATATTTATACTATCATAAACTTCAGCTATAAATAAGTAAAATGGCTGAATCTTACACCAGCAGGGTGAGATACAAATTTGACTCAATTTTTCTCCCAACGTAATATTTGATATCAGATATATTGTGCTGAACTACGTATTTAGTTGAATGCATTTGCAATATGTTAATTGCACGATATGATTCTATAAATCAATTAATTGTGCACCATAAATTAATAGAGATCATAGTAATCTGTCAAATATATATAATTTACAATACCAATCCATAATATTTTAATAAAAGATTCAATAACAGTTAATAGGTATCTTATATTATGAAAAGAATTGAAGCTATAGTACCGCAGGCTAGATTAGAAAGAGTCTTTGTCACATTAAAGGAATTGGATCTGGGCGGTTTAACATATTTTGATTCGAAAGGAAGAGGACAGGTTCCAAGACCCAGTATGCACTCTGGTAGAGGAACTTCAAATTATACTCCGGAATTTAATGTGAATGCTACAATTGCATTAGTAGTCAATGATTCACTAGCAGATAGAGTAATAGATAAAATTTTGGAAGGTACTAGTAGTGGCTTGGCAGGGGAAGGAAAGATCTTTATATCAGACATAGAAGATGCGATAGATATTGGATCTAACAAGAGAGGAGAGTCTGCAATTTAATCATTAAAAGTACAGAACTACAGTAACACACTCACATTCAATAATTTACCAAAATAGAAGGATAGCATTAAGAGGGATATTACTATACATTGATAATAGTCACAAAAAATCGTATGATTTACTTACGTCACAGCAGGTGCAAATTGTCATATACCATAGCAAAAGAGGCTGTCAAATTAATGTCATTGCTAAAAATATATTCAAAATGTTAAAGTAATAATGGCTGACCATTAGCCAATTGCTATCATCATTATTATTATAATACTATTATCAGTAAATCAAAGATGTAGAATTATGTTCAAGCCTAAAACCATGATTGGAGGCTCTATTATTATTATTGTTATTGTTATTATGCACAGTCGAATTAGTTTAGCAATTCCATTTACAAGCAGCTAGGACGATATTTTATAATATGTTATTGACAGTTATTCAACAAGATATCATTATCATGCAAATCCAAATATAACAATAAAACACTCTAAAACCAGCAGATCAAAATAGATATAATGATAAGGGAGGAGTTCAGCTAACATGTGGTATTAAATATATTTATCAATTTTATATTAAATAAGCTAGGAAAATAGATTGCCAAAATCCTAGCAATAATTCTTATTTACTTAATTGGGATACATATTTCATACGCAATGACATTGTGCAGTGACTCATTTCTAAATAGAAAACTAACAATATTTATTTTGACTGCTTTGCTGCTGTTCCTGTATTTATCGTCTACCTATTTTGGTAATCAATATATAATGACAGCTCATTCTTCCTCTTCATCCTCATCGTTGAAGCACAAGAATATAGGAGAAGGAGAAGGTACATTACAGATCTGCTGTTCTTGGGGTGACCAAATTGCCGATGGGATGTTGACTTATAGAATAAGTGATGGC
>JBKOWU010000031.1:0-3208 GCA_046724555.1 Thermoproteota archaeon
CTTATTTTTTATCATTACCCTTGAAGCAGTATCTAACGAATCGTATGACATGATTGTTATAAGAGGAGATGACATGATTTCTTCCACTTTGATTCTACTAGCAGCAACATTCTTCAGACAAACGCGTTTAACCATATCACGCTCAGTAATAATACCATGATATTGACCTTTTTTGTCAATTACAATTACTGATCCCACTTTCTTTTCCACCATAATATCAGCAACGTCTTGAGCAGTCTTTTCCGTTTCGCTGGTTATTGTGACAACTTCCCGTTGTGACATTATTTCGCTGACTGAGCTCATACTTCACTCATTATTTGATTCTTTATTTTATTTTTGTGCAAAATCAGTAGATCTATTAAATCCTTTTATACTCTTGAAACAGCTTTTTAAGATCATTAACCATTTATTGTTCTTTGCTGTTGTTATACCATCTATTTAAATCGTTAAATAGGTATCCTAAATGGATGAGAAACCGTAAGTCTGCTTTTAGCTACAGACCTCATTCTTCTTTATTAGTAGTGGAAAAATCAGTCATAGTTATAATCGTAAAAACGATTTTTTGGTTAAAGCTTATAACAGTCGTTCAATACATCATAATTAGCTTATATTTTATCTTGTATTTGATATTTATGTGGTTTGATTCTTGGGACCATATAGACCAATAAGGTCACTGAGTTTGGCTACTTAAGCAGATATTGTTTTGTAATATACTATTAGTTGGAATAGGTATTGGAAATTGGAAATTGCTAAAACTACTTAGAAAGTAAATTAGTGCCGGAGGCGGGATTCGAGCCCGCGACCTTTCGATTATGAGTCGAACGCTCTAGCCAATCTGAGCTACCCCGGCAAGCTCAGCAGCGTTCATGGATAACAATTCTTTCTACAAGATAATATAATCTATTCAAACACGTGTCCTGTATCTTCTTGGAGAGCATCCTTTTATGTATGAAGGCTATGTATATGTTTAGATAGTTCCTCTTTTGAGTCAAAGGGCAGTTCGCAATACGGACATCTTAGTTTATCTGAGGTAGTGTCACTCGTATAAACAATAGCCTTCGGATTGATTATACATACCGGTGTTCCATTAATAGCAATATCTGCTGTAGAAATGGTTGCCTTTTGAATTTTTTCAAAAATATCTTCTCTTGTTACCATTCCAAGGACTGCTGCATTTGAACTAACCATTATCTGCCTTATAAGGTGTTTATCCATAATAGAAAGTGTTTCCTGAACTGTAGTCTTAGGGTCCACAGCTAACACCGGACTGTTCATAACCTCCTTAAGCTTTACTTTGGCTGGATTTCTGCCTCGGGACATTATCTTAAAGAGAATGTCTGTTTTGCTTACTATTCCTACTACCTCCCTGTTGTCGCCCGATACAAGTATGCTGCGAGCATTTCTTTCTTTCATACCTTTAACTGCTTCGTTAGCAAATCTGTCACTTTCGAGGATAATTACATCTCTATTTAACACAAGTTCAATTGGTGAGGATAGAAATGATGTGATATTGTCTGAAACATCCGACAATTCCTTTATAATAAAGCCAAGATGTTTTATTTATAGTTGATCTTTTATCCAAATCTCTGTATTGCTATTTAGGATCGCAAAACTAGTTACCAATCATATAATTTTCGCGAAATGACCATGGGATGAACTTTCCAGAAATCATGTATATACAGATTAACTTAATTCTTATTATTGTTCCAAGAAGGAAGATATTAGGAACGTATGTGTGCACATGACCTATTTGACGACAGCTTTGACCAAACATTTGACACAGTTGAATAGATATCAATATGGTTAATTATATGATTGAATTATACCACATATCAACTAAATTTTAACAGATGATATGAAATGTCTAGTGTACTGCATTGGCTCATTAACAGTGTCAATACGTGAATATTATGTAATGATACAGATCAAAATGCGAAATCTAGTGCTGAAGGACAGCCTTGTATTTATAATACAGGAGATAAACAGGGTAAAAATTTTCTATTCAGAGAATATATTATATACGTGAAGATTGTGATGACGACCTACAGGCAGTATATT
This sequence comes from Thermoproteota archaeon, assembly GCA_046724555.1. Lineage (GTDB taxonomy): Archaea > Thermoproteota > Nitrososphaeria > Nitrososphaerales > Nitrososphaeraceae > JAFAQB01. Next base: position 2,059 of record JBKOWU010000031.1, read on the forward strand.
ATATATGAACATGCACTTTACTGATGGAAACCTGATCATCTTATATGCCATACATACGCCTATATCGAAGGACGGGAGCCTACCAGACTATATAAATGAAAGAGTAAACGTGTGTATCAATACGTTTAGAATTATTATGCAGTCAAAACCTGATAACCATAAAACTATGATTATAGTTGTTGCAAATACGATGTATGCTGAAAGTATTAAAGACAAACTCATAAAGGCAGGAATTGATGATAAAATAATTGCAATTGACCGCATCTCAGAGAATGTGGCACAGGCCTTTGACAATATCTTGAACGTTATCAAAACTAAGATCAATCCTCCACATATTTACTTTGTAGGTTCTGTTTGGCTTAGGGATATTTGTGAGGCTACTGCAATTTCTAAACTTAATGGATATAGGGTACAATTTGAAGGTGCTTTGGATAATAGGCCTGTAGAAGAAGTTGAGAAAGAAAAAGCACTAGATATTCCAAAGAAGGGCATAGAGCATTACAAAAGAAAAGCAAAAGATAAAACAATCGATATGCTGCTCAATTATATATTCCGTGAAGATAAATAGCTTTAGTAGTATTTAATTGGCGGATCGCTAAGATTTAATATCCATCATGCTCGGCTATTGTATAGTGCGGTCATCGTCTAGTTTGGTTAGGACACTGGCCTTCCATGCATTTATATAGAAAGCGAGGTCAGCCCGTAACCCGGGACTTGTCTTACAATAAGAGATGAGCGGGAATTCAAATCCCGGTGACCGCACTATATATACGAATTCATATACTCCAACTTGGATCATAAGAATAGGTGCCTTGCAAATAACAAGAGTTCATAATCGCATAGAATTTAGAAAACACCGAATAATGGCGATAATATCAATACTACTGCAGGTATTGATGCTTCTTTTCGGGAGAATAACTGGATTAAGGAAGAGGAATCAGAGTGATACCGATTCATTATTAAATAATTAATACAAAATTTTTAACACAATCCACTGCCTCAATAAAGCCCTATTTTGAGTTCAGCCAAAATTGCATGATAATAGCCGGTGATAGATGGTGATACAAGATAATCGCTGATTATGGAGGGGTATCAAGGCAATGAAAATGGTAACTTAATGATAACTGGATGGTAATAAAGATACAGAATG
>JBKOWU010000001.1:0-3319 GCA_046724555.1 Thermoproteota archaeon
ATCTCCGTACAAGATGAATTATGATCTTGCTGGTGGACAGACTAAAACATTTAGCTTCAAGGCAGATACGGTAGGCGGTTTTACATATTATTGTAACTATGATCTACCAAGTATGATAGGGCACTTAGAAGTGCTTCCATAAAATAAAGTAAAGAAAATATTGTACATACAATAATAGATAAGTAAATTAGGTAATGCAAAACTAGACTAAAGACAGTATATTATGTTGCCAAACAACACAAAAAAACAAGAAGATAATGATGAACATCTACAGAACAAGAATCAAAAATTCCAAGAGTAAAATATAGATTGACAGCAAATGGTCAAGAGCTTGTTGAGCATATAATTGAACTTCTCTAAAGATCCAATTAAAAGGAAAAATAAATTGCTGCGTGTTTCAGTCCGCATCTATCTGTCCGCGTATTTCACCATTTTGGTTTTGGTCTGTATGAACATTGACATACGCTTGTCCATTCTTTATGATATCAACCAGATCTGATATTTGTTTACCAGCCAATGATCCCTGCAGGTCAGAAGAGGTAACCTTTCCTTTTCCCATTTGGAGTGGAGCTACTGGTTGTCCGTTCTCTCCGGATTTACCTTGGTGGATATGAGCCATCATAAAGCCATTTAGATTCATGACAGATAGATCATAGTTAAGCTCCTTTCCATCTGAGCTTAACTGAAATTGTGCCGTACCTGTTGCTTGAGTATTTACAGGTGGTACTTCATTTTTACCTGTTAGTTTAGCTATAATTGATTGTTGCTGTGCGTATACTGAAGGTTGTGTTATAGCTATGCTACACGCTATTACAAATGCTAAAGACGATATGATGGCAAGGGTTTTTGGTGTTGTTATCGTTGTGTCACTCATTATTCATGATGTAAAAAATATGTTTTATAAATACTAGCTTTAAGATTTCTGGTGGATATATACAGGATTACCATCACATCGTCCGATTAAAAAATATCTGATGTGTTGCTAGACCAGAGATAAATAATAAATTATAACATCTATAGAATATGACTACAACTGTAAAAGTAATCTATACTGCACAGGGGTCGCCTGATACAATTATGACCTTTGATTTAACTGGTATAGATATTGAAAGTATAAAGAAAGAACTGCCACAAAAAAAGAAAGATTCAAAATTTAATGTTGATCCACAGAAGAGTAGCATTAGAATAGATGATGACGCTTCAATCGAAGACCTGGATTATAAGCTAGATTGATTTCCTATCAGAATGGCGCCCAATAATATTATTTGCTCTTCACTGATACCATAGCTTTTTAGCTTGGCTAAATTGACAAGAGATTGGCTTTGATGTGAGCATGCTTGGTCAAGTGCGTATTTTTGCAGCGATAATCTCTGCAATTCTTTTTTGACTCCATTTATTTTGTTACATATTTTTATATCCTCAATTAGCTGCATAGCAGCACCATCATAAGGTAAGTTATAGTATTTTGCTGCTTGATTTATTGCAATTTTAAATGCTATTAGCTCCTCAAAACCAATTTGCAAAGCTGAAATCTCCTCTACCAAGGGTAGTATACTCTTGTACTTTGCTGCCAGCTTTGTGAATATTTCACATCTACCTAAGCTGCTTTTCTTTCTTTTCTAGTCTTTGTATGCCACGCAGCTTCCCCGCAATTTTTTTAACATCAAATTGATATTCTCTAGCGTTTAGCAAAAGATTCAATACTTTATCAGTATCCTTTGCAGATAGTCCATGTTTTTCTAGTTCTTCATTTAACTTTAGATATTCATTAATAGCCTCAATAGCCACATTCTTGCTTTGAAGTGTAGCCTCCGCTTGTTTAGTCTCTTCATCAATTGCTTGTTTTTCTTGTAGTCTTTTCCCGATATATCCTGGTACCTGATCGTGGAATTGATTCTGATTTAGAAATATTGAACAACTCATTTACAAGCTCAATGATTTTTTCCGGGGGCACTTCCACAGTACCAATGTTGGCGATAAATGAATCAACTTGGTTTTCGCTTGCCCCCGACTTGATAAAACAGTTGTACAATCTAAAATGTAAAGCTAAATCGTTTAATCTTACTCTATGTTTTTTTAGCTCTAAAACTAATTCCCTTGCTGAATCAAACTCTGAATTGTCTAGTCCTATCTTAAAATTATTCACGATACTGCTAACCGTACCTTCTCCAACGTTGTTATCGATAGCGATTTTAGCCCTAGAATCGCCAGCTAATCATTGCTGTATTACTTTTCTTTTGATTGATGCTTCTATAGGTGCCGGCATATACTACTATAATATTGTTATATAACATTATTAAGTCTGGGTCAGATGAGTGACAAATGTTTGACAAAGCTTGACAAATGGCACACAAATGTAGGACAAATGGCAGACAGAATGATTTTGGAACATATGGACCCGCCATAAAGGGCACTATGCAGTATTCCATAGATAGCTAGGTATCCAACATCGGCCAATAGAAGAACGGCTCGTTTATAAACTTATTAATTTGTAGTCACGTTTTTTGATACTGTCTAGACAGTCTTTGTTAGTGCGGCATCAATACAATTGCACCATTTATCTGGATTTACTGCATCCTTGCCTATCTTAGCGTACTAACTATTCTAGCATAGATTATATGTGATTTTGGTGATATAATAATTGTAGAAGTAATTATCGATAATGCAACGGTCGCCTCTGCCATCTGCAATAATTTGTCCTGTATGTAAAAGTGATCTTATGTTAGTAACAGACCCAGAATCCGGTGAGGATATCTGCAAGGAATGCGGCATGATAGTTTCAGACGAGGTTCAAGATATAATTAACAAATCAGAATTAGGTTATATGTCTGGTGCAGCCAGAATAAACTATAAGTATAGCAGCAGAACATGGAGTAGTACTTCTTTAGCTCGTCATGACATGGGACTTTCTACTGTCATTGGAAAAACGAATAGAGATGCAGCTGGAAAAATGATAGATGCAGCAATGCATACTACAATGCAAAGATTAAGGATATGGGACTCAAGAGCAAATGTTTGTGCTTATTCTGATAGAAGCTTGATACATGCCATGAATGAGCTTGATATGCTAAAAGATAAACTTGCATTACCAGACGCAGTGGTAGAGACAGCTGCATATATTTATAGAAAGGCTCATAATAAGAGATTAACACGTGGCAGAACAATTTCTGGGCTTGTTGCTGCTTCAGCATATGTTGCTTGTAGAGAAATGGACACGCCACGAACGTTAAAAGATATTGCCATAGCCAGTAACATCAAGCGCAAACGTGTAGCAAAGGCTTGTAGATTATTGCTTAGCCAACTTGATATTAAAGTTCCA
>JBKOWU010000147.1:0-7345 GCA_046724555.1 Thermoproteota archaeon
TGCGTAAATATTGTAGATGCAAGCAATGATGTTGCTAAAATCACCAGCAGCATAGATGTCATCAAAAATGTTTGCGATACTCTAGGTAATTGTATCATTATTATATTCTATAGCAGAATATAGAATGCATGGTTATTAATGATTACAAAAGTACAGAACATACTTTTGTAATCATTATGTCATAATGTATTTAAGTTGTATGTAGCAGTTAATGACCTTGTATCTATACTAGGGAGAATGTATCCTCGATTTTTGCGATCTCCTCCTGACTCCTATAATATCTTTCCAAAGATGCTCTTCTTGCATTTTTCAGGTTATCTAAGAATACGTTGTCAACATATGCATCCGCTTAGTTGCAGTGGCGTACTCATATGTATTTGTAGCTCTGACACAATACTGTATAGTATTCTGTTTACAGAAAATTTAGCTATTAATGTTAGTACTGTCGCATATGTTTAATTATGTATAAGTCTTCATGTCAATGATGGCATATGAGTGATAGTGATAGTTCGCCAACTGAGCGTAAGAAGAAGTTCTATAAAATACTAATTGCAGCAGATGGTTCAGAAGCATCAATGGACGCAGCAGATTATGCTATAGAAATAGCAAGGAAATGCGATTCAGAACTAATTGCCTTATATGTTATTCTGTCGGACATAACTATATTTGGTACAAATCTGCCACCGCACATAATTGAAATAAGACAACAGGCTAAGCAACATTTAGATAAAATAAAACAAAAGTTGTCAGATCAAGGCTATGATGATAAAATACAAATGAGAACAGAAATAATATCTTCTGTAACTACAGTGGGTGGCATCGTGAATTTTGCTGAAAGGGAAAACATTGATTTGATTGCAATAGGTACTAGAGGGAGATCAGGATTTAAGAAATTGCTACTTGGAAGTGTTGCATCAGGTGTTGTGACTTATGCTCATTGTCCTGTAATGGTGGTAAAATAAATTATTAGCTAATTTGAAAGTTCAAAGTTCCAACTTCCCTGCGATTGATAATGTTTATCATATTTATAATATTAGTACGTATTACTACAATAAAAGTATATTGGGGAGACCGCGTAAGGCGGCAAAAACTTGTCTGTCATAACCTTGACAAACTGAATAGTGGACAAGATGATGGTTGTAGCGAGGTAGCTATTAGCTGATTATTCATTTCTCTATTTAGTATGCATGCTTTACATGAAAATTTGCCAGCTTGTTATTGCACAGTAGACTTCTTTCATATTCTTATTAGAATTAAGGATTGTAAACTATGCCACTAATTTACTAAATACTGCACATTATCTTGATGAATTATACCTAAAGCAATCGTTAGGTATAAGAGAACCTAGATGCAACATTATATATGCATGTCGACTAAAACAATGGCAAACAGGTCCATAGTTGTAATAATAGCAGCCTTGATGATTATAGCCATGGTCTTTAATGGCACCAATATCAGTGGTAGCAATAACACCGCTCTTGCACAGCGGCCTTTTAGATTCAGTCCGTTTGAGGAAGGTAGAAACTACACTTTTGGTGCTATTTCCAGCGTTCAAGACGATAATGATGGTAAGCCGGCTTGGATTCTAACAGGATTTTGGAAGACAAACTTGATAAATCAAACAGCGGCGATGGCCACACCAACTGGTAGTGCAAATGGTTCACAATTACAAGGAGGAGGTGCAAATCTATTTACAGCTTCATTCAGAATGATCATGACAAATGGATCTGCCATGCATACTCATACAATAGCTGACTTTCTATTGAAAAATAAATCTATGCCAAACAAAAGTACAATAGTCTTTAATGGAACTGCATCGGCGAGTTTGAAAGAAGGAATAGTTCCAGATGTACCGACTAGTATAAAAGTAATGAATGATAGAGTAATAAGTATATGGCTTGATCCAGCAAAAGTAAATAATCACTATGGAAATACACCCATATTCGGTATAGTGTTCAAACGTGAAATGGGACCTCGACCCCCTGTATCATTATTGCCACCCCCACAAACATCTAACATGCCTATACGATAGAGCAACTAACGAACAGAAAGATTGGTAATGTAACAAGTTACAATACGACCATAAGATAAAAGAAAGATTGGTTCTTTTCTTTTCTTTTTGATGTTCCTAACGTAGGTGTCTGGATATTATAAAACAATTGTCTATATCAACGCTTATTTTTATATATGTGCATTATTACACATTACTGCGTTATGCCGAACAGAAATCTTTTGTTAAATTCAATTAGCACAAGTACTATGACTTTAGCTCTAGTTTTGGTTTGCTCAATTAGCACTAATATATATCCATCTGCCCATGCAACACAACAACAATATTCAATGGTTGGCAAATGGGGTTCAGGAGGTTCAGGCTTTGGTAAATTCTCTCAACCCATAGATATAGCAATAGATACTTCAGGGAATGTATATGTTACTTCTTTCACTGCCTTAGCCAATCAGATACAAAAATTTACAAATAATGGCGCTTTTATAACTTCTTGGGGACAACTAGGTTTTGGTAATGGATTGTTTACTAACCCGGCAGGATTAGCAATAGATACTTCAGGGAATGTATATGTTGGGGATTTTGGCAATGCACAAAACGGAATACAAAAATTTACAAATAATGGCGCTTTTATAACTTCTTGGGGTTCTACGGGTTTGGGAGATGGTCAATTTATCAACCCATCTGGTATAACAATAGATACTTCAGGGAATGTATATGTTGGGGATTTTGGTGAAAATAACCGCATTCAGAAATTCGACAGCAACGGAGCCTTCATTACAAAGTGGGGAACTCCCGGAACAGGTGATGGTCAATTCATAAATCCCTCTGATATCGTTACAGATAAAGCTGGAGATGTTTATGTCATTGACTCAGGAAATGATCGTATTCAGAAATTCGACAGCAACGGAAAGTTTATTACAAAATGGGGAACTCCCGGAACAGGTGATGGTCAGTTATCTAGTCCTATCGGGATATCAATAGACTCATCAGGAAACATATATGTTGCAGACAATGGTAATAATAGAATACAGAAATTCGAGAGCAACGGAAAGTTTATTACAAAATGGTCAGCAAACTCTCCTTTTGGTGTCGCAGCGGATCCTAATGGCAAAGTCTATGTTATAGATCAAAACGATGCTAGCGTGGAGATTTATAGTCCAAGTTCACCTTAGCTATGATAATAATGATGATTATGTGCTTGGGTTTTTTAAACTAAATGAGTTCCCACGTACGCTTTACAATTTTTGCACTTCTTAGTATTAGTATATTGTTTCAAATGATATTATAGTGATATCTTAGGAATGATAGCTGTATTGAGTTTAAATTGAATGTTGCTACACGTTGGGTTATTATGATATAGCTTCACTCTGCATGGTGATCGGGATCCATATAATGATAATTTGCTTATAATGAAAGTGGGAATACATGCTAACTAATCATATCGAACCTTCGAATTCAAACCTATCGATATAGATTTTCTAGCCATCAGTGTAAATTCTAAGGTCTTCGCCTTTCTTTAGCCGCATAGCTTCTACGATCTTCTTTGGAATTGTTATGATCATCGGTGGGCTGTCGCCAGTTCTTGCGGGCCTTATACTTATGACATCATGTGCAATTACTTTCTTTCCTGTCGGCACTAGCATTGTCGACGAGCCTTTTTTGATTGGCACAAGGATTCATTATGGCAATATGTAGGCGATACGCTTAGTAAATTAAAGAGATGGGGACTTGTAGATTATGATGCAAATACCAATAAGTATTTTGTTGTATAAGGACTGCAACCAGAAGCTATAGGACAGTTGTCATTGTAGAGGGGATGATAGACCGTTACATGATGTCCCTCTACTATGATATACATGATGTTCTTTTAGCGTAGTAATAAAGTTAAACATTTGAAACTGTATGTGTTTTCTGGTAGACTTTATTTTTTGATGCTGTATCAACTTGAAGAAATTAATCTCGTCTATAGAGTATCATATACATCAGATAGCATTGCTAAGACATTAATACTTTCATTCTGGTGATATATTGTTCCACCATGAGCGATATGGTTTAGCATCCTTGCCGATTTCATCTTTTATCCTATATTCAGTTGAATTAAACATATTCTCCATTGCATCACTACCGCCACCAGCATACAACTCTCTACCAATGTCTTCTATACGCTTCTTTTTTGATTCAAAATCTGAAGCATTAGGATTCTGTATATTATACGTGAGGATCATAAAGTTCTTCTTCTAAGTATGCATCCATTCGTACTGCACTCATCATTCTCTCATTTTTATGCTTGTCCTTTCAAAAAATTCTGTGTTCAACTAGTTCAAGCATCAACAGCTTATTATCAATCATATAGAAAAAATGACTTAATAGTATATTTTGATTACTTGTTGATATACTGTATTATAAATGAATAATGACCAAGCTATATGTTCTATTTGTAAGAACAAATTAAAGGAGCATTCAGAATTGCAAGATAAAATATGTAATATGATAATAATAAAACAATTTGCAAATAACTGTCCTGGTTTTGATGTTCAGTTTAGACCTTTCTTTGAAAAAGAAGAGAAAGAAGATTAGATATTATAATTGCCACTACTGTTTTACTCCAGTAACATTTACACTAGAGAAGGATTTCGAAGCAGGATTATCTTCACATTCATATTTAGATGTAATTCTATTCCCATCTTGTTTAATCGTAGTGTATTTAGATGTAATGTCAAACTTCCATTTTGAATAATCAGCTGCTCCTCCAGTTCCAGCAGCAGTAGCATTCTGATATGGTTTTACATTATTTACAATAACAGATACCTGACAATTGGATGTTGCATTATCTATAGATGTTCCAGATACTGTAAGGTCTTTTCCTGCTGGTACTTGTTGACCTCTTGTAGGTGATGTGATTTTTATTTTTGGCATATGTTGTGATGAAGATGATGAAGATGTAGCGTTTACTGCTGCAGTTCTATTTTGCGCATATGCAATAACATTAGTCCAAAGAGCAAAAATCAAGATTCCAAAAGCAAATAATAGTGCCAGTTTTTCTGAGTTAATTTTCATAAATTCTTATCCTTGGGATTGTTAAAATCAGTTATATAATGATATTGATGGATATGGATACATAAGGTTCAGATAACCATGTTTCTATGATGATATCTATTCATTATGATTAAGCATCATCAATCCTCTCACCAACCATCTAAAGCCTCTCTCCCTGTCCAGACCAATAGCCATTATTTATTAACACTGCAGCTTGATTTCTCTAGCTAGACAGAGACCCTCCATATCTTCTCCATGAAATAAGAGGCATGACTCTGTCTGCCGCCATACTTAAAGCTTATGTGTTTCATGGTTTACTACGACTGTCGTACTAACAGTATGCCTTCTTCTTTTTTTATTTAGCAAATCTAGCAAGCTGTGTTGTTATCTCAACCATCTTCTTCATATCTTGGCCTATTGGAGAAAAAGCGTGTCCGAATATTATATGCTCTACACCCATCGCTTTAATTTGATTAATGTCAGTTCCAATTTGGTCAATAGTACCAGTCATTGGCAATCTCTGTTGCTCTGATGAGGAGGCAGTTGAAGGCGAAGACTCTAACACGTTTGGATATGTCAATGCAAATATACGAATCTTTGAAGGGCCTTTGTTGGCTTTTCTAGCATCTTCTCTTAAGCTGTTTATAGTCTGTTCAAGCTGTTCTAATGGCCCAAAGCCAGCAACAGGTAACCAACCATCTGCATAATTTACTATTCGCGAAAATGTCTTGGGACTAAATCCGCCAAGCAGTATTGGAGGATGAGGTTTCTGCACAGGTTTAGGCCCGATTCTTGAAGCTGGTATGGAGTAGAATTGACCTTTAAATTCGACTACCTCATCAGTCCAAATTCGTTTTAGTATTTGCAAAAATTCATCTGCTCTTTGTCCTCTATATTTGTAAGGTACACCAGAACCTTCATACTCATCTTTTGACCACCCAATTCCTAGACCTGCGACTACCCGTCCCTGCGACAGAACATCTAGTGTTGCAAATCTCTTGGCCAATACTACTGGATTATGAAACAGCATATCAATTAGACAAGTACCCAAAGAAATTTGGTTAGTATTGCCTGCCAAGTATGTAAGCGTCCCAAGTGGGTCAAGTATATTTTGGTATTCAACGGGAAGAGTACCATCAGGTGTTCCAGGATATGGTGTTTTGGGCTTAAGAGGCCATAAAAGGCGTTCAAATACCCAAACAGAATCAAGGCCTTCCTTTTCAGCTTCCTTTGCAACATACAGAATGTTTTCTCTTGTGGCATAGTCTCCAGCTTGCGGCAACAGTATTCCGGCTTTCATAGATTTGTTTCAATACGGAATTATTTAACCTTGGGAGTAATTATCAACTAGTTAGTATTAATTATCCTATCTAGGAAGTGTCATAATTTCTTAATGGTGGTTTTAGTTCTTCTATCTCCTCTACCTTGCTTTGTATATGCTCATTGTGTTCTATTAGCTCATTCTTCGGCCATATTCTAACATCCATTATAGCTGCTTGACGGTTCGAAACTATAAAAATAAAGTCTAGTTCCTATATGGGGATAAGTTATAATTACTCTCCTTGTTATTTTAGCAGTTTCTAACAACAAGTGATTTAACTGTAATCTTCTTGTCTCGCAATGAATTAATACTACAATTTTCGTAAATATAGCAGTACTTAATGTTCTACACCAAATGCTACCTTGATACCTGTATGATATTCAGTAATATTCCCGGTATTGGGATCTACTTTTGCAGTCATATCTGTAATCTCAACACCTGTTATTCCATATACTGTCTTCTTAGCTTCTTCTAATGCAACTTGAGCTGCATCTTGCCAACTTTTATCAGAGTTACCGATTATCTCTAACACTTTTATAGGTACACTGAAAAGGTAAACTTTCTAATAAACTACAAAGTATTGTTATTCTTGTCAGAAGAATTAAGAGAAAACCTATAATATACAAAAAAAGCAGTAGATTCATTATTATTGAAAATTTTAAATGCCAATCCTTATTTTGGTGTATCATTAATTGAACAAGAGACAAAAGATATCTTAACAAGCGGAACACTAATTTTACATCTTGGAACAGCGGATCAAAAGGGCCATGCAAATATTCATCCAGCATGATATTATTATGACGCTTCTACAAATAAGTTGTACCTTCAAACCGGAAAAAAGTCAAAGAAATCATATAATCTTAGAAACAATGAAATGATTTACTTCTGCATAGATGATCAAAACCCTCCGTACAAAGGAGTACGTGGAAAGGGCAGTGTGAAGATACATGAAGACGTAAACTTTAACATTCCTATCGCAG
>JBKOWU010000190.1:0-3805 GCA_046724555.1 Thermoproteota archaeon
ATTTATTAATTAACAATATCTTAGCGAAACATCTTTAAATGGCCTTGCTAATTGACTGACATAATACCTCTAATGTGGTGCATTCTACGTTAATCAATAACATAATATGTAGTGTCTAGATCTAATGCAATATAAACCACCATATCATGAATCTACAAGCCAAAATATTATGGCAGTAATACTGCAAAGTCTTCCCGGTGAATCACAAATCACCAAAATTGAATACGAAGGCCCACGAATTGCTCTGTATTCTAAAAATCCTGCCTATCTAATACATAATACTCAAATCCTTTCTAATATGGTCAATACAATAAAGAAAAGAATTGTTGTCCGCACAGATGAATCAATAAGAAAATCAGAAGAAGAGTGTATTGAAATTCTTAACAAATCTATTCCGAAACAAGTTGGTATAATTGAGATCTTTTTTGATCATGCATTAGGAGAGGTTGAAATATTTGTGGAAAAACCGTCTTTGATTGCTAATGTTGGTGGGGATTATGCTGGTGCTGATCTTGTAGAAAAAATAGGTTGGCAAATCAGAATTAGAAAGGCTCCCCAATCAACGTCTGTTATTAGACATATTAACAAAATTCTCCACGATAAAACAAATGAGCGGATTCACTTTTACAAAGAAGTAGGAGAGAAGATTTTTAGATCAAAGCTTAATGATATAACTGAAGTCAGTTTAATTACATTGGGCGGTTTCGCTGAGATAGGCCGTTCTTCAATGTTATTGACTACGGATGAGAGCAAAATCTTACTTGATTGTGGGATCAACATGCTAGGCTCAGATTCATTAAACATCTTACCAAGGTTTGATATTGTCGGACTAGAAGTTAACGAAATTGATGCAATAGTTTTAAGTCATGCGCATCTTGATCACACTGGGTTCCTGCCTTCTTTATTCAAGTATGGATACAGAGGACCAGTATATTGTTCAGAACCAACGCTGCCTTTAATGAATCTGTTGCACGAAAAATACATAAATAATACTCGTAGCACTGCCTTTTATTCTAATACAGATCTAGACAATGTAATAACGCATACAATTCCTCTTGCCTTTGGAACTGTTACTGATATTTCTCCGGACATAAAACTTATGCTGAGTAATTCGGGCCATATTCTAGGTTCTGCGTTAATTCATTTACACATTGGAAATGGCGATCATAATATTGTGTATACTGGGGATATGAAATTTGGGAGAACATACTCACTTGAAAATTCTTCGTGGAATTTCCCTAGGGTCGAAACTATGATCATAGAAAGTACATATGGTTCCAAAGAAGACGTTTTTCCGCGACGTGAAGAGGTAGATGTGCATCTTGTTAATATTATAAATAGCACTGTCGCAGAAAATGGAAAGATTTTATTTCCAGTGCCAACAGTTGGATTATCCCAGGAGCTTATTTTATCTATCAATATGTACATGAAAGCTGGAAGAATTACAGAAACGCCAGTATTAATTGAAAAGATTATTTCTGATTCTATGTCTATATATGAAGCTTACCCTGAATATCTCTCAAAGGAAATAAAACATATCCTATTGGCAGGTGAAGAAAATCCATTTAAATCTAAACAATCTCTGATTATTGAGTCCCAATCGTTTGATAATGAAATGCCAGCAATAATTCTAGCCCCATCTTCAATGTTAACTAGTGGCCCATCTGTAGGTTATCTTGAGCAAATATGTAATGATCCCAAAAATAGGTTGATTCTATCATCATTTCAGGCACAGGGAACCCCAGGCAGGCTGATTCAAGACGGAAGTCGTCAAGTAACAATTGATGGCAAAAACATCAGAATAGATTGTCAAGTTAAGAGCATTGAGGGATTTAATACCCATAGTGACTACAACCAATCTATAGCCTATATTACAAGACTCCAATCAAAACTTAGACGAGTATTAGTTAACCATGGAGAACGAAGTAAAGTGCAAAACCTTGCAACCTCGATTAATAGGATGTTCAAAATACCAACCCAGCATCCATTAGTACAAGAGGCGATAAAATTATATTAAATTCTTCTATATTCAGTGTAAAAAATGTAGCTTTGATATTATTGCAATGCATAGCTTCGATACATCTAATCACTCATATCAGAACTATTTAACATCTGCAAATAGTCGATTGCATTTGCTGACTTTTACAATCTAATATGATGATTCCATTGTGTATTTTCTAATGTTTTGGAATCCATGACGAATTATACTGAAGTTACCATTAATGGATTATGAATTTACATTGATGTGACCAACGTTACTATGATATCATGATAAATTGTAAAATATGTGTGAAAATTATTCTAAACCATAAGATCCACGCCAGATCTTTACACTTGGTGGCATCACTATCACACGTTCCTCTCCTAATCGTGCAATATCACCTCCTGTGGATTGAACATAAGTATAAAGTTCATCAATTGTCTTCCGAAGTTCTTCAATATCTTTTTGTGCTAATGGGGTGACCCTTAAGATCAGAATCATACCTTTTTTGGCTTCATCTTTGATAGTACATATATCACTATTTTTACGCAAAGTTATTGCTTTCAAATAAATTGGTGATTTTTGCATTTACATTCATCCACATCTTTTATTACTAAAGGCAAGATAAATCTGGCAGATAGTCAAATAGTCATACTGGTCAAAAGTCATTTACTGAGTAGTTGAATTTTTATATTTTCTAGGTTTGTCATAATACAAGTTCTTCCTAATCTGTAGAAAATCACGTTATCATCCTTAAACTCATATTGTTAGATAATATAATTACATAACCAAACCACTTATTATCAACAATGGATATTGCAATTTACCAAGATCAAATTGCTAATGTACAGCTTAGCCATGGTTATTTATATATCAAAATAGAAAAAGTTTTGCCATTTAGTTGTTATCATCCATTTTACTGCAACAAGCAATATCTATTGTAGCAGGATAATTTCAATGAGTTAATTATTAAAACGAACGTATTTATCGATGAATTCATGATATATGAGATGATATTAATGATTACAAATTTCGATTCTTATGCTTTGATTGCAGCAGGACTATTTGTTATCGGCCTCTTTTTGGTGATAGTTTATGAAAAGTCAAGTTCAAAAGCAAAGCAGCGTGCTAGAGAACAACAAACAGGAACATCTTCTAACGTTGAATAATATATCAACTGCAATCACTGATTATTGCCAGTTAACTGTTGATAAATTTGGAAAAGAAGGTTTTAATTCTCTAACTGTAATTCAACAAAAAGCATTACCTGTAATCACAAGAAAAGTTAATTGCCTGCTAGTCGCGCCAACTGGATCCGGTAAAACTGAGGCAGCAGTTCTACCTATATTTGCAATGTTATCTAGTGATCAGAGAAATTATAAAAGCAAAATTCGAGCAATATATATTACTCCTCTGAGAGCGTTGAATAACGATGTACTTAGGCGAATTATCAAATATGCAGAATCTGAAAATTTAAGAATACAAATTCGACACGGGGACACAACCACTCTCGCTAAAAAGAAAATAGTAGAAAACCCTCCTGACATTTTAATCACTACACCAGAGTCTCTTGCTGTAATATTAACAATTGAGAAAATGCTTGATGCACTGCGTGGCCTGGAATGGATCATAGTTGATGAGATCCACGAGCTAATCTCAAATGAACGCGGTGCACATCTGTCCATTGGTCTTGAGAGATTACAAGCAGCAAGTTTACAGCAAGTTACTAGAATTGGCTTGTCTGCAACTTTGGGTAACTTAGATGAGGCTGCCAAATTTATTTCTGGAACCAACAGAAAACATGCAGTAATTGTGGACAATTCT
>JBKOWU010000217.1:0-5353 GCA_046724555.1 Thermoproteota archaeon
AATATCGCACTTACCATCGTATCGTGGGTCTTTTGGTTTTGGGCTTGATATTCAATATATAGAGAAAAATTATCAGTTTAAAAGCATTATCTATTCATTAGTTAATCATTTATCGTCATCGTTATTTTTTGCCTAGTCAAATCTTCGTCAGATAGATAGGCTATAAAAAAGCGTCGGATATGAGTGTGATATTTATTGATATGGTGGCGATTAGTCGTCGACAACCACGTAATCCCTGCTTAGAATGGTTCGCAGAACAGGGAATAACACCAACGCTTAGAACTTTATTCTACAGACTTGTCTCTCTGCAAATTATACCCAATACTAAAAATTCATACAAGCGGCTAAGCAAAGTCTTAGTCAGAGCGCAAAGAAGGTAATATAGAATGGGACGCTATCGCAGACGAAGGGCGACTAGTCGTCCGCAATTTTGATGACACATATGAAAGTCCTGAGCAGTATATCCAACGCGGCATCGATCATATAAAAAACGCAGATTCGCGTTACAAAGTACCGCGGTGGCATAACCAAAAACATTATGTTGAGATGTGGTTGAAAAGCAAGCGTTAGCCGATACTTTTGAATCATTCTTAGAAGATAGACAGGTTCAAATAGCGGTTAACAAAGGCTATGCTGGCTGGACGTTCTTAAGTGAAAATGCCGATAGGTTAATGGAAATATGTCTAGAACATCCAGATAAACGTATTCACATACTGTATTTTGGTGATTTTGATCCAAGTGGCGAAGATATGGATAGACATTTAGAGGATGCACTATCATACTTTTTTGATCTAGACCATTATTCTATTGACTTTGAGCGTATAGCAGTTACCGAAGAACAGATAGACGAATATGATTTGCCACCGGTACCAGAAGATAGTGAGACCCTAGACAAATTAGACAAAGACTCTAGAAAAGGCGGATTTATAGATAAACACGGTCAATTAATTGCGGTAGAATTAGATGCGCTACTAGCAATTGCTCCAGATAATTTCAAATAACTGGTTCAAGAATCAGTGGACCAATATTTTGACGAGACCATCTATGAGAAAGAGCAAGCCAAACATTCACCTGAAGAAATAAAGCGACTTGTCCACCAGAACGTTAGGTTCCCCGATGATGACAAGGAAGATGGTTCGAGTTAATGACTGTGGTTGCTTCCTCCGTCGCACCAGTAGATTTTCAAGATTTGATTAATGCGATATTGGAACTTTCAGAAAACAAGTTTTGGGATCTTATCGATATAAGGTTAAACCGGCCAAAAGGACTGTGAGATTACCAGGCCAAGAATATCTCGAAATCATAGATGCAGACGACAAACCTTCGATAGTTGAACGCTGGACAGAAGAGTGCTTGATAGACG
Source organism: Thermoproteota archaeon (assembly GCA_046724555.1). GTDB lineage: Archaea > Thermoproteota > Nitrososphaeria > Nitrososphaerales > Nitrososphaeraceae > JAFAQB01. The sequence continues at coordinate 1,364 of JBKOWU010000217.1, forward strand.
TATTATTCTTAGAATTGGCCATTACAAAAAGCCTGGTTTCCCATAATGGTAGATGCGACATAATTATCCACAAATACTACAATCAAGCGCTCGCATTACGAAAGTGGATTTCTATAGCAAGGCCTCCACCTGCATTTGTAGTCGACAGCTCTGACCTGTCAGCCAGAGTAGTAGTGGAACTCAAAGTGCTGAATTGTCCTCAAATTATCCTAAAGCAAGCAGTTGGCCACATATTTGAGAACATAGATGAACTGCAGTATCATATGGCTATTGCCAGGGCATTGGAGGTTGTTTTGAAGTAATGGGTAACGATACTGCAACAGAACGCTACGAGATTATAATCGATGATCCGATATTAACTGAACATGGGTTTACCAAGTTCTCGCTGCCATTGAATGGTAATGGTAATGGCAATGCTAGCATCATGGTAGTTCACAACACAGACAAGTCTAAAATGATGTATACTGCTTTCTACAAGTCAGACCTTGATAGCACGTGCAATCACTTAGAGACAAAATAGTATCAGATGGTATACTTGTAGACAATGATACTGCAGAGGGTTTGATTGCATATTTTAAAAATGCAGGTGTATTACTATCAGAAGATGAAGACAGCATATTTTTCAAGAATGGGAACGGAAAAGCCAAACCGATAGCGACAAAAAAGAATACCAAAGCACAGTTAAAATCAAGATCAGAACTAGAGCAGGAACGACAGCAAAAGGAAGAAAAAGAGTATGAGGAACGCATTGCAGCAATAAGGAAAAATATTTCTTCATTTGAAGAGTCGGTGTAACACAAAAGGTGCCGTAAATGGCTGAACAAAAAGAATTTAGCTTATACCACATACATATCTGACTGTAGACCTATCTGCAATTGGTTAGGGTGCCATTCACCCAATGTATCTGCACATCAGTGCCAGCAACAATATTAACAGTCATCCAGGTACTTTGGCCTGTAGCCTTGATATCAGCATCAAATGATCAAATACAATCTAAGCTTGATTCTCTTGGTTTGAAACTTCCACAACCGCTAAAAGTACCACCTAATGTTAAAACTCCTTCTGCATGGATTCGCATATAGAAAGATAAAGCATACATCTCTGGTCACGGACCTCAGAACCCCGATGGCTCGATCGCAGGACCTTTTGGAAAAGTAGGAACAAAGGATGTTTCAGTTGAGCAAGGATATGAATCTGCAAAATTAGCTGCTTTGTCAATATTGGGTAGCCTTAAACGAGAATTGCGTACGTTGGACAAAGTATCAGCATGGCTGCAGGTTAAAGTTATGGTAAATACGGTAGAAGGATTTACAAAGACAACTGATGTGGCTAATGGCTTCTCTGACCTGATACTTGAATTATATGGTCGGGATGTAGGTATGCATGCCAGATCAGCTATAGGAGTGCAGGCCTTACCGGTTAATCTTCCAGTTATTATAGATGCAATAATAGACGTAGCCGATTGACATATCATATGCTATTATCAACCGCATAACAGCAACATGCAAACTGACTAGTCCAAAAACTACAGGTTTTGGTCATCAACAACTATGAAGACACTTGAGTACGGATATAGATTAGCAGATGCAGATAGAAATAGACAATGACCCAAATTTTGTTTACCATCGGACATTCAAACCGCAAGTGGAGTGATTTTATTTCTATTTTAAAAGACAATCATGTAGAGTTATTGGTTGATGTACGTCGATATCGTGGGTCTAGAGCATGTCCGCAATTTAACAAGGAACAGATGACTATAGAGCTAAACAAGGAAAGTATATCATATGTACATATTGAGAAGCTTGGTGGAAGACGAAACATCTTAGATGCTAATAAGGATAGGCGTAGCGACAATAATAATAATAATAATGGATGGAAAAACAAGAGCTTTAGAGCTTATGCTGATTATATGGCAACTACATCATTCAGAGAAGGTATCAACGAATTACTTTCGTTTATGCAAAAACATCCCAATTTATCTATTATGTGTGCAGAAGCAGTACCATGGCGTTGTCATAGAAGAATGATAGCGGATTATCTAGTCATGGTAGAAGGCATTAGTGTATATGATATTTTAGATAGAGGAAAAAAGCTAGCTTCTCATGAGTTAACATCATTTGCTCATCTTACTGATGATAAAATCATAACCTATCCGGAAAAGATATGATGGACCGCTAAAACTTAGGTTCGGTTGTTCCGTCTATACCTATGCTGTATGGATCAGTTATAGAATCATCATAAGATATCCCAATTTTTCTCTTATTTCTTGCAGCATCTCGTATCTTCTAGCCAGATCCAAAGACAACCGTAGATCATTGGGCAATAGCAATGAGGTTGATAACCCAGAATCAAAAGATAGCAAGTTGGTTCACATAAGGCTAACCGTGTGCAGCCATAGGTTTGAATTCCGTTAGTTGCAGCCCTACTCTACCCCTTCCCTTAGCTCCTCTTTCACGTTTGTTTCTGTGGGAAGCTGCTGATAATTTTCGCCTGTTGCTTGTTCTTGCTCTTCTTTTTCCTTTTTATCTGTGGGAGCACGCTGTTTATTCAATCTCTCTTTATCTGCACTTGTTGGTGCTACTTTGTAATCTTCATCTGATACTTGCTCTGGAGTCTTGTCCTTTTGCTCACTCATACGTGTCCTGCCCTATATACATCAGACATCATTATTTAGCATATCAGTAGTTTTCTTTTTTGTCCACCTTAGACCTAAGGGGCGTAAACCCCTTTTGACTAGGGCAATGTAACGCCAGGATTAATGTTAAATGGCCCCTCAGTTGTTCTTTAGACATGGGTTTTTCGTTTTAGAAGTTACACCCTAAAGAATTATCTATCCCTCTGGCTAGCCATAATCTTATGGCATTACAACATAGTTTTATAAGATTTTATGCCAATATCTTGAGATGTAATTATATAACGGAGACAAAAGATCGTCACAATCTCTAAATTTATTGTTCGAAATATTCCTCGGAATCTTGAAGAAATTATTACTTAATGGGGGTGAAAAAACGTGTTGACTACCTGTAATACGTATGGATTGATTTACTCCAGCACCTAATACATATATAATATCATTGTTCAAAGCTTGAATGCTTGATCTGGAATTTATTGATGTCGCTAATATCTAGATTCGCACTCGAGATCTACCGAAATTTCAGTTATAATACTAGTGATTAGAATCCTAATCCGTTAAGAAGGTTATATAATAAGACGTTCTTCATCTTCAAGGTATCAAGCCTAGCGGTCCAAGTCAATTCTCTGCCTATTTTTGTCCTAGGTGCCCCTAGTATGTTGCCACAAACTATTTCTTATAATAACACTAATATCTTTTCATACACTATAATTTCTTGTCTATCTATTACGGGTATGATTATAGCTAGTTACTAGAGGCAAGAATGCATAGATGATAACTAGATCAGATAGTGTTTGACAGTCATTGGCTTCCCCAACGTAAAAACTATAAAGCCCATGGTCCCCTTATCAACTACCTATGACCCAGATACTCTTAACCAAGCCCAAGAACAAATTTGCCAAGGTAATTGAAATCATAGAACAAGAAAAACACAAATATAAATTCCGGAGAGGAAATCTCGGCCAGGATAACTCCAGGTGTACCATTGGCCTACTGTTGAGTCATTATGGCTGGAGCGGTTATAGTTGTGCCTCAAGTGACTACGATGAAGCCGATAGCAAGCTTCATGAACTAATCTCTGTCGAGGATCAGTGTCTTATTGCTAGTATAAATGACAAATGCGAAAACTATGACGTAGTAATAGAAAGACTTGAGAGAGCTGGGCGAGACCAGTAAACTGATCCTATTACTTATGAAACTGGTGGCGGCAGTGGTAGAAGATAAACCATAGATCAACAGCAGTTTCTAGGCGTTATACAACATAAAAAGAAAAATATCTATGTGCATAGCCTCAACGAAAGTGTATGCTCAATGTATCTAGCAGAAAATTATATCGTGTATACGCAACTTCAATAATT
>JBKOWU010000135.1:0-17623 GCA_046724555.1 Thermoproteota archaeon
TATGGCAATAGCTCCAAGTACAATTTGTGCGATTCGTATACCTCTAGGAGATTTCATCATGGTTTCAGTTTTCAAAATTATTCATATGCAAAAATTAGTGCAGCTCCTTGATTATTAATATCATGTATATAAATATATATAGTCATTGCAATATAAACTCTTGTAATATTTCACCTCAAGTCTCCATAATCTAGAATTGTACGTAATTTTATTAGATATCCTTATCTCGCATTCTTATTGAAAATCCATCATCAGTTTAGTTAAATAGCATCAACTAAACTAAGTAGATAGAAGTAGCGTCCCATATTTCAGATATATATAGAAATAATCCTGACATATTCTTGGCAATCTGAAAGACTTGTACTTATTTTTAACAGCCACCCCGAAATAATCGTGTCTAAATGAAACATGACATGCAAAGGGTAATAAGCACGAATATGTATAATATAGATATCTGTGTGCGAACAGGATACGAAGTAGGTTTAGGCTTACGAAATATCCATAATAGTACACAGAAAACCTCGTAGGGTAGGTGAGAGGAACTTTACCTTTGAATAAAGAGTAGAGGGATCTTGCCGAGCCTACAGGGATATTATTACATTTTGACGATTATTCATATATTATACTTTGATATAATAATAGATATCACATTAGAGAATGATGATAAACATAAAGAACGATGAAATGATCCATTTTTTAGCATACCTTCTAGAGACTTTGATCAAGATTCGATTATACTGAAACAAGTTTTACATCAATTTGAGCAAAGGACGCACTCAGAAAATGCATACAAATTCAGTGAAAGAGCAACATTAGCTGCTGGCTGGTGGTTTCATGATATATTCTTTAAACGTGATTTTGTACAAAAGATTTTTCAGCTACTATTGCCCCTAATTCTTTGCATAAGAACAAAAAGGCTGCTACATTAAAGATAATCGATGCATTTCAGGACCAAATAAACAAAAATGGTTCTGATGCTAGAATAAAGATGTTTGGCGATATTCCTCTTGCTGCAGGTTGGTGGTTGTGGTTATTTAGATGAATGAATGAACACATATTGGCCATCAAGTCCATCTACTCCCATATGAACAAGTCTATTAACTATACTGTATATTATATAGATAATAATGAGCGTAGAAAGGAAGAATCCTTTAAAACGTGACCAGACATTAAATGATGCTACTAGTGGATAGATAGGAGAAGAACCAGGATCTGTGCCAGAAGAACAAACCAGTAATTTAACAAATGAACGTATGAAGACTGCTCGTAAAATGTCTAGGGATATGTAGAATAACGACCCCGGCTTCAAAGTATCAAATCTTTAGCGGCCTGTAGCCATTATTAACCGAGTCTATATCTTATCATACGTTGTTGACCCGAATCCCTAATTTGTCTGGGGAAATCATTGGCTTATGCTGAAATGATACCATATAGAGATTAATTAGATCCAAAATGCGTGGAAGCTGTTGAAATTATGTCGATGTTCAAAACGGCGGATGACTGATATATGGATATGCCAATAGTTGTCCTAGATCACATCAAAGTCATCTATCGGCGCCTGCATTGGTATCAGGTATATTGACAGACTTGTGGCTTTATTGGTCTGCCACGTTTATAGGAACTATCGTTATCGCATTTGTTTTACGTAAAAAGATGATCGAGAAATTGAATGAAGACAATGCTTGCCAAGCTGCAAGAGCATAAAATATCATCATACAAATCTATCTATTTGATGCCCCCCACGTTCCCGAGTCCCCCAACTTTTCGTCAAGTAAATATGTTAAAGCCGCTGATTCTTTGATTGAATAGATAGTTCGTTTAGCTTATCTTCGAGTTTGGTAACCGTCTGTCTGAGTTCTTGTATTTCAGCATCTTTTTGTTTTAACTCCCTTGATAATGTCGCAATTAGTTTTCTATTATGGATAGACGCCATAACATTTAGTTTATCGCTTACTGTTGGTAACGTGGAATTCCCCATAGCGATATAATGACGCTATCTTATGATTTTGATAAATTCTACTATTTTTGCGAAGAGTGTAACTTGTCGCTTTTAGTAAAGTAGATCATGAAGAATTTAGATCACAATACACTGTATAGATACTATATGCTATTGATAGTATATTCTTATATTTTACCATGTAGTATATTATATCAAAGTCTCCTATCACGTAATGATGAGGTAGGCAATGGCTGAACCTCATTTACACGAGAAGGAACTAATATTTTACTACCAATTATACTCGTCAATATTTCCAGAGAAAAGGCGGGAATGTGAGGTGGTTGGAGCATAAGTAACCACCAAGAGCATGATTATCTAAGAGACACTCTTGTATCAACTTACAAGAATTGCATTTCTTGTCACATTAGGACACAATTTACGTGTATCAAATGTGGATATTGTTACAGCTGCCACTGGAAGTTAGAGAAGGTTGAATCAGAGAGAGATGATTCTGCAGTTCTAGACAAATATCCTCGACCTGCTGCAATACTCGTAGAACAATCATCTACGGGGCAACAGATGGCTATGGATGCCTACGGTCAGCAAATAGAGCCCATCTGCAACTATCGTACGTGTAATCATAAATTTTCAGACCATGGTCATGGCAATCATAAATGCAAGTGTCATCACGCTCTCAATTATGCTACAGGGGTATCAATATCTCCTTTAACTTGAGGAGTTCTATGATATATGATTAGAAACATAATACTAAAAAATTCTTCTTCGAAAGATAAAGGTCTGAATATCGTATATCTCCTATGAATACTCTACTTTATTGTCTTGACATATTAAAGATAAAAGAAGATTCCGAGGTTTATAGAAGTGCAGTTAAACTTTCACCAATAGAATCTGAAAATAAATGGATTAGTGCTACCAAGATTATAGCAAACGCATCGCAAAGTTATACATTTTCTCAGTCACAATTGTCCGATTTTCTGACAATAGCTGCAAAGGGCATAGAACATACCAATACAAGCTCAGATACAATAGTCTTCAAAATATACAGAGATATTATAGAGAACTATGACAATTTTAGTGAGAGTTTAAAGTCAAATTACCCAAGGATTATAGTAGATGTCATATCCACTATTAATCACGATTCTAGAGTAAATCGAATTATCATTGAGAAATACTATCAATTAAAAAAGCAGGAAGCGGCGTTAGCTAAGAAAGAGGAAGAACATCTTGGGAAAACACTAACTACTTCTAGTAGTTCTACAATAGCTGCAGCCATACATAAAAAGAAACTTCCACTATCAAATGACGACCTTATCGAGCGTCTTGTACAAATAACAAATAGAGATAGAATAGCGCTGCAAAAAGCAGTAGAAATATTACCATATTCAGATTTAAAGAAAATAAGTGAACTTTGCCGCAATTACAGTAAGTTACAGTACTATAGCAAACTAATAACAAAGGAAGGCCAACAACAGGAATTAAAGAATAATATTCAAAGAGAAATAGGTAGAGAGGTTAGATCTGACGAGCTTGGACATGCTGTTAGATCTATAAGAAGAGTTCAGCTCTACATTGAGAATATTCTTGATAATAAATTCAAGCTTGATTCCTCACATGGTATCAACCATGTAAAACACAACCTGGAGTATGGCTATAGGTTGATGAATTTAATTGAACTTCCAAGAAGAAAACGACATCAATAGCATGATCAAGTTGGAACAGGTGCTGGTAGTATAGTAAGACTGGGGATGCCTTTGATGTATTATTCTAGGATATGGATATAGACATTGTCGAAATGTGATCTTTAGATAATATTATTCTATAGTGAGATCAATATTTCACATTGTATAAGCCTTTATGCTTTAGATAAGAGATTAAATTCGCATAACCAGATCCAATTGCTAGAAACCCCAGTAGCATGTCCTCTGCTATGGGGCTACACTAACAAGTGCTAGAAAACAAAAATCTAATCCAAGCAATTCAGATAATAATATGACAGAGGATATAGTGCTATGGCTGATAATGAAAAATCAGAGCGGTATAAAAAGAAAAAGAGCAGCAACAACCAGATGCAGATCTAATTATTTGGCGCAAGAAAATAGAAATGATAGCATAGATATCAAGAGCCTGGATAGAGAAAACGAAACAAGACGACTGATGTTAAGAACCACATTCACAAATCAGCATTTTATAAATGAATTAGATAAGGTTGGTTTACAGCTCATAAAGATAACTGCTGGAGGTATGTTTACTCGTGGATTCATAGTGCTCTTAGAACCAAAATCTACCAAAATGTTAACAGAATAGCGGATAGTGAAGTAAAATAACTGATTTAAGATCCAACTCTTTTCATCTTTGAACCGCATTTAGGACATGCAGCTTCTTTGTGCTTTGTTCCACAGCTCATACAATAATAGCTCAACGAATTATCTCCAAACATTGAACCAAACATGCCTCCTGCTCCTCCCCCGATTCCCATTCTGCTCATCGTCCTCCTTCTCATATAGAAGCTAAGCAAGATGAAAACTCCTATTATAACGACCAAGGATATAGGAAACGGAAGCAATAGAGAAATTGCTATACTTATAGCTATGGATATCCCAAACCACATCATTTGGTTCATAAGAAATTGTTTATTGTTATTGTCCAGATTGCCCCATGTATGATAGATAAAACACTATTATTAATATAACCACCATTGATGAAAATCCGCTAAGTATACGGAGTTATGACATGGGGCGTACTTCACTATAGAAGTCGTTCGGGGGAAGCGGTAATAGCGAAAAACTCAATCAGCAAGTTATCTTTTAGATGACATAGTTTCTATAGTAAGATCACTACTTCATATTCAAAAATCCTTTATTCTTAGTACAGTGAAACTAAAAGTAGCGATCCCCATTGCTGTCATAGCCCCGATAGCATGTCTACGCATTTCATGCTATTTGGGGTGAGTTACTATTATTAGTAACAAAAAAGAAAGGAGATTTTACTCCTTAGGCTTTTCCGCCTTTTCTAGCTACTTTTGTCTTTGTCTTTTTACTTGCAGAAGCAAGTCCTTTTTTACTACTTTTCTTGGCCATTTAATTAATTGTATATATATCAGTAATATATATTAATATGCATATATAGCATTTGTAAGTATTGTTATCATCGTTGCTATTCGTTTTTCTGTCCCAGAATAATGAAAAATTCCATAGTTGGCATGATGACCTTGTAAACACAGGGATTTTTGTTACCTATGGAATGAGTGAGTATGTCTTGATTTATTTTCTATATGTTAAAATGTCAATATATCCATTGTCGAATGTTATCTTTTAGATGACATCGTTCTATGGTAAGATCAGTATTTCATATTCAACATGCATTTATTCTTTAGATATGTAGTTTTAATAACCAATTCACGGCCCCAGAAGCAGTAATGCATGATCCCCCGACTATGCAGCATGACTATCAGATATGACTGCTGCTGTTATGCTATGGGGCTATACTATAGCAAACAGAAACTTAAAGTATTTTTAGATGATTTGCTGTTATAGATAAATAAGTAGAATCGCTATAAGTTGACGATTTAGTTGCTGCCGCTTTTCATCATCATTGTCATGCTTGTTCTTCCTATCTCACACGATTCTACATGCTTTAAAAGAATACTTAGATTGGAAGCATATCTTCAATATACTCATCTATATGTATTGTTTTTACACCTAGGTGCTTAGGACATTGCCATTCCTCAAAATGTGGAGGATCATATTTGATATAAGTGGTATGCGCATATCTTGTTAGTTCACGATACTTTTCGTCATATTCTCTGCATTCACCACACTCAAACACATCTATTATTATTTTGATTGCCTATAATTTTAAGATCCTGGTTTTTATCTCCTTGATACCATGACTTGAGTGCAAATGTCTACGTAAGAATCTGACATTGGCTGTTTTTACATTCAACAACCTTTTCATTGTTATCATCAACAAGTGCTATGTTGCTATTTCTATAGATATAGAACTCTTTGCCTCCACAGCCAGGACAGGTTAAACGATTGCCGTGCTTTGATGTAGCCATCAATTGTTGTTCAGCAGCAGCGTCGTACATTGCTTCGTAGGATCAAGCTATTATATTATTAATTAATGCATAAGCTGATTTTATTTCTGTTGTCAATATATAGTTAGCCAAAACATGAGGAAATATTTTCTATTCATATCTACGAGCGAATAATCATGACAGAAACCCTTATAGCTAAGACTGTTTAGATATATATTATATTAGTATGGTCAGTACTACTAAGGATGATAGGACAGAGAAACTAGGAATTACCTTGCCTAAAACATTGTTACTTACAATTGATGGTAAACGAGGAGACGTTCCTCGCAGCACGTATATCAGAAGGGCTGTTGAAAATTACTTAAAAACTCGAGGGGGAAAAGATGTTTAACTTTCTTAAGAAGTGTACGCAACGTGTTTATGAAATCCCTGAGCCATTAACCGTAAGAGAACGAGCCCTTAAAGTTTTCTCAAATATTGAAGGGTTAGATGACATAAAGAAATGATGCTAAGAGCGTTAGAGTCTCCAGAGCGGGCTCATACATTGTTGATAGGCCTCCCTGCTTGTGCAAAATCATTATTCATATTACAGACTGAGAATATCATGCGATCCAAAGTCTACTTTGCAGAAGGAGCTGCTACCACCAAAGCAGGATTACAAAAATTCATTGCAGAAAATCAGGATAAAGAAATCATCATAATAGATGAGATTGACAAGATGCCAGTGAAAGATCAGGAAGGTTTGCTAACGATGATGGAACGAGGAGAGTTTACAAGTACTAAGGTAAGAAACACACGAAATGTAAAGGCGAATATTGTAATATTTGCGACATCAAATAGTATCGCAAGGTTAAGCAAACCATTGATTAGTAGATTCACAGTCTATGAAATCCCTGAATATTCTTATCCAGAGTTCGAAGCAATATAGTCAGGATAATTAAAAAATTGCCTCAGAACACTGTAATACGGATAGCTTCGTCAGTTTGGAAAATGGGTAGCAGAGACATAAGAGATATCTTGAAAATTCCCAAATTATGTAGTCCATCAGATGGAGAGGAAGACGTAGCAAGGCTCATAGCTATACATCGAAAGTATCGCAAGACTGGCCGGGAATATAATTAATCTAAAGTGCCATGTTGTGGAATGCAGCTTAGGCTAACACCAAGTAGTAGAAGATGTAAAGAAATACTCAGGAAGAGAAAGAGCAGGCATGCAGAAATGGTAGATGGTTAATGGATTAGCCCTCAATCCTGTATTTTATTATAAAAAATGCGGTAAAAGTCATGTCATGTATACACTAATACAAATAAAAAAATAAAAAATTTTTTGTCTCCTGATAATTAATTTCTGGTATTATTATTCTATGTTAAATTCGCGGAAGGTTAGCCAACCGTTAAGATTACACACTTGTCTTACCCAGAATTGGAGTGTTTCCAAAATGACTCTTTGTCTTAGTAGAATCAGGCATTATGCTCATTGTGTCATCGTTTGATAACTTTATAACAATTGGAACGTCACTAACTGGCCCTTCCTTCATAGATATGGTAGCTGTACCACTGTAGGTACGAATGCTAGATTTTCCTGCACGGCCAAAATCAGCAGAAGTTATAGTCGCATCTATAGTATGCTTGTGCTTAGATGAGCCATCTAATTTCATCATATCAAATGAAGCATTAAAAGTAGGGGAATTAGACTTAAGGTTTGTCAGATCCCATGTACCCGATACTTTCCATTCTGGATTGCCATCAGGGCCATTCTGTGTACTCGAAATAGTGCCACTCTGACTAGGTTGGCATAAAGGTGGTTGGCATGGAAGACTAGCAGACGCATTCGAACTACCTATCAGCAAACATCCCACAAGCATTGGAATTACGGCAAACAAAATTTGTTTGTTCATTATCGAAAAGAGAGAGCATGATACAGTGACTTAAGTTTTTTCTGTTATTCTTCTACCCATGGCATTGAACAATGAACCTTCTATCTACTACTAGATCAGATATTGACTATGTACTTAAATAGTGAGTTGAAAGTGGAACATTTGATACATTCCAATGTCCCGTATGTACATACATCTGCATGAGAAAACTCAGACGGCCAGGATGGATTTCAATAATCTAGCATTGAAATCATGGGAAAAGGCTCATGAAAATGGTAGATTCCACGGCTCCGATGATATTAGATGTGATTTTTTTGTCGTATTTAGTGAGTTGAATTTATGGTTGTTGATACAGCTAGATACCTTCTTAGAGCTTTTAGAATCAAATAACACGAAAATTCCCAAATATGCTAAATTAGCACCTAATGATGGAATCCAATTTTTGTTACAATATGACACATTGAATAGAGCTAGCTATTGTACAAATGCCATGTTCCATGTAGAACATTTCTTAAATGTGCTAGGTAGTAAAATAGGTGTTGAAAAAGACAGCTATTATCGCTATACGAGAAGTCTTTTGACACATTTGAATATGTATGATGATACGAAATTCAAAACACTAAACGCACCAGCTCAAATAAGAAACTCATTACATAACAATGGATGTCCAGATCGGGATTTTGAAGTAACAATCAGGGGACGACTATATAAATTCGTTAAAAGTAAACCAATTATATATACTGGTTGGGGGAATCTGTACATATTCTTTGATGAGCTGTTGAATATTATCATTGAAATTACGGACAATCGTGCCTTACGGAAGATACCGAAAATTAAGCGCACGTCAGAGTACAATAACTGGTTACCATGATCATAATAACTTTCGAAGCTTCGTACTACTACCGTTGGTTGTTGGATATGACCGAAATACCGTTGTCAGATATCTTGTTAGGTATGAAATACCGTATACACCATGCTTTGTACAATTCCATTCCATTCCAATTCCAAATGACGGCGATCTGACGGCTCATCCGACGAGCATCTGACGAATACTTATAATCTTCTATAACATTATTCTATTTATGCCACTGCTTACAGACGAGCAAACTCGAAGAAATGTGATCAGACAATGGTTTGATGGTGTCCCCCGAGATACCATTGCTGCCCTGAATAACCTAGAAGCTGGAACAGTCAGCAGCATAATCAGTAATTACAAAGCTGGACTTAAAAGTTTGGATTTTGATTCAATTAGACAGTTATCTGTGGAGGCAAGACAGCATGGTTGGAATTTCGCTGATTTAGCTTCACATGCCAGATTATACAACTATTTCATCAAATCGGGGGCAGCAGAGGACAAAATTGAATCGTTCATAGATAATATTAATTCTGGTGATGTTTCCCCCGAAAAAGTCATTGAGCTTGTATATCAATTACACGAAATCTCAAAGTCAGAATCAATTCCACTTGATCAGGTATCAGGATATATAGGGAGAAAATTAGAAGAAAAGCAAAGAATCGATGAGCAAGTCAAAGAAGCTAACGCAACTCTGCAAAGCAAGAATGTAAGTATAGAAGCCATCAACGAACATATTCAGTTAACCGAGGAGCTCAAGAAATATAGATTGTCTACCAAAGATGTTCATAGACAAGTAAATCTCCTTTTAGCTGCTAAAGAATATCGATATAGCCCAGGAAAAATCGTAGCGAAGCTGCGTAACATAAAACGGCTTGAAAACAAAGAAAAAAAACTGAAAAATAATTATGAAGCATTGACGAAGCAAGCGGAAAAGTACAAAGAGATAATTCCTCTAGCTCAGCTAATATGGGATTTGTGTATTAGCAAAAATGAATTGATATCATTTAAGATTGCAGTATGTGAAGCTGCAGAGCTATATGGTCTACCGCGTTCTAGTGTAGCAATCCACGTACTCAACAATTTAAGGGATTATAATAAAATAGGAGCACTCAAAAAGGAATTGTCTGAGCTGACCCTTCAGAAATATGCAATTGATAGATTCTTTTCAAGTCGTAGCCAGGTTATAATGGCTCTGATGAATCTACGTGGTCATGGACTAACAGACGACAGGATATTAGAGCTGAATAACTTTTTGGAAAGTAATGGATATAAAACTAGTAGTTATACAAGTATAAAGTAAACACATACTGCCCCCGAAACGAGGCTTCTTCCTTCCTTAAGTCATCATCCATTTTCTTCTTTCTTCTATTAAGATTAACAGTCTATTAAGACTGTTATATACTACATAACAGTCTTAATACCATGTTAAGAAAATATTTACTATCTATGATGGTGCTCTTAGTAGCAGCATCATTGATTGGAATAAATAGCATACATCAATATGTAGGAGGGCAGGCACCAAAACCACAACAAAAACAGGCCCAAGAGGACAGTACAGTACAGGTTGCAGGCCGGGTAGTTGCTGCTATAATCTCTGCGAGCAAGACCTGTATTGCGTTTGTAGATCTTCCTGGCGATAAACCAAACCTTCTCAGACTTAAACCCGGTACCACTATAACTTTATTTGCTCCGATTGAAAGTTGTGCTTTATTTGGTCTGTCAAAAATAGGCAACACACAAATCCAATTCGTCACTCAAATAGCACCTTCAAGCACAGAGAGACAATACAGAGTAACTCAAGTGATTTTGTAATAAAGGCAAACTCCTTTACCTATTTTTTACATATTTGTATAATGAGCAGATTGGATCTAAAGAATCAAGATATCTAATAAATCAAATTAAGTTCTATTAGAGCATTAGAAGATGTAGTAGTTGTTGTATCATTGCCATTTCCTTCTAATCATAATAATATCAAACCACGTATATCATATGATAAAATGGTCCTTACAAGATTTAACAAGTCTATAGAAATCACTGACAAAGAAAACAAAATCATTGATGTAAAAATAATGAACAAAAACAAAAAAGACCATAATGTTCATAATGGCAAGTTACTTTCAATTAACAAAATAGACTATTCTTTTTTTGCTTAGAAATTTTATTAGAAGTTGAAAATATCCCGTGAATCACGTGAGTTGCCGCCATCATCATTAGTATCATCCTCGCCTATCATTTCTAGCGGCCACTTTCACTGTTACACCTAAATGTCAGGAGCGTTTAGGTATGGGCTTGAATTCAAATTCTATCCCACGTTTCTTGTCATAGTTAATTTATTATTATTCGCGCCACCTACCACGCACATGACCTAAGTCTAAGCATTCCTTAACACTGATCAGCAATGTGTATATACAAAAATGCCTTCGCAGCACAATAATGTTATTGGGATATGCTACTTTATTCTACTATACGTTAAAGGAGGCATTATGCTTGGGTTGGTGAATTATAGCGAAACCACACAAGATCCTGTCTCTGAAAATAAACATGGACACAAAAGGCAAAAGCAAATATATTTTGTGATATGTCAGTCATGTTTCTGGTGTGCTTCTGCTTTAAGCCTCCGCCCAATTAGAAACGAAACAATTCCTAAATGCCCTATGTGTGATGATGATGTCATCAGCATAATTCCAATCTCAAGGGGTAATCAACTTTGAAAATAGCACGTGAACGACTTTTCCTAATTGCATTGATAGCAACAACAATATTGGCTGTTGTAGTTGCTCCATTCTTGGTACATTGATACAACTGAAGTAAAGCATAGAAGCACAAACGTTGGATGTACTTGGAGAAGAAAGAGTGGTCTAACCTCTTTTAATATGAGATTTTATTTTCTGCTGCAGTTCCGGAGTCATCAACTCTTCTACTTTATAATGATGGTCCTGTACTGCATGTTGCTTCGCATTTTCCATAATTTCTTCTTCTGTTTCACCTTTGCAGACATAATCGCAGTCCATTCCTACTTCCCTACATGATACTGTTAACATTTGTCTATGTTATATCGTGCTATGCTAAATGTTTTTATGGTGCTACTTATGTTGACGACCTGCCCTGATATTGTTCGTCACTGACCTTCTCCATCCATTCGACCGTCTTGCCGTCAAGCTGTTCTTGAATCGCGATATGAGTCATAGCTGTGGTCGACGTGGCACCATGCCAATGCTTTTCACCTGGCTGAAACCAAACCACGTCACCAGGACGAATTTGCTCGACAGGGCCATCCCAGCGCTGTACCAGACCGCAACCGGTAGTCACGATCAGCGTTTGGCCTAACGGATGGGTGTGCCATGCAGTGCGAGAGCCAGGCTCAAATGTGACACTGGCGCCGACCGCTCGTGCCGGATCGTTTGCTTGGAACAGAGGGTCAATGCGAACAGTCCCAGTGAAATACTCCACCGACCCTTTGGTGGAAGGCTGTGAGCCGACTCGTTTAATGTCCATTTCGTTTGTTTGGCTTTAAACGTTATTTTATTATTTGTTGCAGTGTTGTATGAGCAAATGTAATATTTTGATTATTATTCTTGATTTGAATTTTTGTAATTATTGTTAAGTTTTTAATCAGACTGCGACCGCTCGTGCTGGAAAAAATTTCTGATGGGATTGACATAAGATGATATTATTCATCTGCAAAGTTGTTTCCATATACAGAACTGAATCTTTTGAACATCAACGCGCAATCAGCCTTATCGAATGTATATGATGTTCCGTCGATTTGTTCTACTATAACTTCTTGCTGTTGATTAGTTTCTTTATTGTTGTTGTCCTGTTCATGGCTAATTACAGCATTTTTTCCACACATCGCACATTTGACAGATGCTTCCCCCGTGTTTATTGAAGCAACAGAAATGTACCTGACTGGTTTCTTATAGGTCTATTGTAAAAGTCAACCATGTGTTGTGCGATCGTATACAGATATGTGAATTATATATTAGACTCGCTATCGAAATTATGGTACTACCTTGATATCCCACTTGGCGACATCGTGTTCAAATGGCTGATTCGCTTGTAAGAAACTGTTGCTCTTGTTTATTGCTCACTAGAACAATATCTACTACTATCTATTAATGTGAAATTCACATCACGATGAGTTGTAAAGCTAACAGGGTTTGATAAATGATAAATGGAAACCTATCTCTGTCATAGTAAATCACCATATTATATAGTCATTTTTTGATATGTAGGTTTGTCAAGCAGCATTATTTTAATTAGACAGTGCATTTAAACTCTATACATAGCAAGTACAATATGTCTGTATCGAAGTTTGTTGAGGTTTCTATAAATATATTTGGTGACGATATAAATGATAACATCTATACAGTATCGTTCGATCACTCAGAAAAATAAATGGTGGTATTACTAGTGTGAATCATTCTAAAGGAACAAACACGATACATGTTTCAGCCAAGTGGGATGAATCAGAATTCGATAACAAGCTGGAAGCAATACAAAAAATTCCTAATGTTAAGAGCATGAAGTTATTGAATAAACGGAGAAGGGTTGAAGTGAACATAACGGAGAGCATAAAATTATCAGAGAGCGTTGTGTCATGGAGGCCTAAATCTGAAACGGCTAAAGCATCATTAGATCTCACCAATGAATCTATAATAAGCAAATCTATAAAGGATAAGATTAAAGTCAGCTTTCTTATTTTTGGACCTGGTAAAGATTCAGAAGAGTATAGGACGCATAGACTTGCATTAAAGAATATGATTCAAGATGATATGCATCATATAGCCAGCTTCCCTGAAGATCTTAAAGCCAATTCTGGATATCTTGTGCTTGATGAATATTCTATGATGCAGGACTATGATTATGTGATAATACTCTTAATGACTATAGGTTCTATATCAGAATTCTCTACATTTTTTATTAAAAGAAAGGTGGCCCCTAAGATAAGATTGTATGTTTTGAAAAAGTATGCAAAGTCTAGGAGTTATCTAAATAACGGTCCAATAAGGCATTTTGAAAGAGTCTATAAACAAGTATACAAGTTCAATAGTCATGAAGATTTAATGACATCGGCGGCTAGGATGGTGATAGATCTTATAGCATATAAGTTACTCACAGATGATTGACTAAATCAAGGACTCATGACTTACTCAAAATCCTTATAAAGAAAAATGCTATATTATATTTGTATATCCTCGCAAATTAGTTGTGACTTGTTCAGGACAATATTTGACAATCCTTTTCCAGTTTAGGGTTATATCATTGGACTCAAGAAAAGATTGAATGCCAATCAAATATGTCCTAACAGAATTGACACATAACTTCCCGGATCTAGCCTTACCAGCGCTTTGCTTGGCTATTTGTTTAAGATGTATTACATAGTCAAGTGTCATAGTCTTTATCAGATCGCGTTTTAGCTGAACTAGAGAATCAGGGTCAATATTATGATATTTGCAGAATAACAACAGATGAATTTTGTAAGTTTTTTTTGTAGATGGTGAATTAAATCCTTCAAGCCATGTTTGACAAGACTTATAATTTTCTATTTTTTGTGTGCTATGGATATGGTCATTACATTGGCTAGTCAACAAAGCCATACTTTTTATTATAAAAATACCAAGCTAATAAGTATACTAAAGGGTATGGTTATATGAATAAAACCAAAGGCAAGCATTCCCTAGATTTTAAGGTAAAAGTACTATTTGATTCCATCAAGTTCTATTTACCAAGGGTTGAGGGATATCTTGAAGTTGTGCGGGACATGGCTTCCAAATATAGAGGAATGTCACTAATCGAGTTTGACGGTTATTTTGAGGGTAAATTTGAACCTGTCAAGTACATCCGTGCTGAAATACATACTTCGAATATAGATGAGCATAATATGATAAACTTTGCAAACAAAGTTCGTTTGAAGCTAAAACAAAAAAGCCTTGCCATCGAATTTAACAATAGATTGATCCTAATTAGCGAAAATTGAGTGATAGTTGGATGTAAATAACTTACTTTATGCTATAGCATCTCAGCATCATAAAGAAATATTTTAAACACATAGTCAAAAAAAGACAGAAATATCCTTTCATTATCTCTTCCTTCTCTTTCATCTATAGACTAATTATTAGAACATGGCATGTAACGCCACTTTTATTACCTTTGTCATAATGGGAACACAATGACTTTGTGTAATATCAACTGATGGGGCGGTTGCAAGGACATGAGAATTTGAATAGACATAGTTTTGCATATATTGAAATAATATTGCTATTATTAATATTGTATCTATAGCGATTGTGTATAAAATGGCACATTTGGGCATCTTTTTTTAGATATATGGTCGTGTAACAGTTATAACTTTCAAACTATCTACTGATTTCGTATGACATGAAAAGAGATAAGATAGCCACATTGCCAATATTGCCTGGAGAACAGGTCGCATCAATTGAAGAATTTGAAGCAGGAAAAAACACCTACATACATAACGGATCAGTTAGATCGACTGCCCTTGGTGTTAAGATTTATGATTTTAAAAGACGCATAGTCAAGATTGACCAAAAAAACTCGCCTATACTGCCAAAAATTGGAGACATACTAATTGGATACATAGAAATGTTGTTTGGAAATATGTTTTCAGTGAGGATATTGTATATAAATGACAAGAAGTCAGATGCAGGATTTTCTGCCATTGCATCCGCAAGGGTGGGTGGTGCCAGTAGCGGTCGTGACCGAGGAGATCGACGAGGCAGAATCATTTTTAGAATAGGCGATATTGTCAGAGGTAGAGTAATCAGTCTGTTAAACTCAACTATTCATATTACAATAGATGAAAAAGAATTTGGCGTTCTCTATGCTTTATGTTTTAATTGCGGTGGCAATACTGTCAGAGTAAATAACACGGTAAAATGTATTGAATGCGGCTTATATGAAGAACGCAAGCTAACCAATGATTATGGCAAAGAGACATTCAGACTGATTCACAAAACAGGTAATAACAATAATAATAATTAGAGACAAATAATACTAGTCATGGTAAAGCAGAGGGTTGCCTTCCAAGGTGAACCAGGTGCATATAGCGAAATGGCTGCTTTACAATATTTTTCAAATGCAGAATTGGTTCCTATGAGATCCTTTCAAGAGGTATTTGATATCATAGAAGCAGGTAAAGTAGATTTTGCAGTCGTTCCAATTGAAAATTCTATCGAAGGTAGTATAAGTGAAACTTATGATTTACTGTTCCTTACAAACATGCTGGTATCAGGTGAAATTTATCAGAGAATCAGACATTGTCTTATTACAAATAAGCACGCGAGTTCGACGATAAAATTAGCATACTCGCATCCGCAAGCCCTTGGTCAATGCAGAAGTTATTTACAAACCAAGGGATTAGAACCCGTTCCGACATACGATACTGCAGGTGCTGTAAAACTTATTAAAGAAAAGCAACTTATGGAAGGGGCTGCAATAGCTAGTAAAAGAGCAGCAGAAATTTATGAAATGGAGATTCTAGAGGAAGGAATAGAAGACAAAAAAAATAATTTTACAAGATTTTTGGTTCTATCAAAAAATGAGACAAAACCAACTAATAATGACAGAACATCGATCATATTTTCTGTCAGGCATATTCCTGGAGCATTGTTTAGCATTTTAGAAGAATTTGCCCATAGACAGATTAACCTTACGAAAATAGAATCACGTCCTACAAAAGAGACACTTTGGGAGTACAACTTTTTTGTCGACTTAGAGGGACACGCAACTGATGAAAATATTGCACATGCGTTACAATTAGTCAAACGTAAAAGTGCCTTTTTTAAGATTTTGGGTTCTTACAAAAAAGCAGAACTTTACTGATCTAGTGTCTTAGCCTAAGACTGAACCCTGTTACTATTATACCTGTTATTACTAGCATCATTTGTCCACCAAATGCAATCTCGCTACCTTTAGTTTTGGCATGTCCACTTATAGCTAATTCAGAAGTGCCTATATTCTTAATTTCAATCCTATGTACTCCTTCCTTTTTAGCAATTAAATTATAAGCAAAATTGGAAACAGCATCTGCAGATTTCATCAATTGTTTGCTAGGATCTGTAATAATGACATTAAAGATGGATCCGTTAATAACAATATGTGCAGTATTACCAATATTCATATTAGGTGTCAAAACATCTGCCATACTAGGTTTTATTGTCCCAGTCAATGGTACATCGACTGGAGTATTGTTATAAAGAACAGATGCTATTCCAATTCCTATGAATGCAATACCTGCTGCCAAAACTGCGTAAAATGTTGTTTTCCTTGAAAGTTGCGGCATTGATATTAACTAACTAGATATATAAAATAATATGAATATATATTATTCAGCCATACAAAGTATTATGTATGCTTGCTACTACTGTCTGCCAGAATGCCTACAAATGCTATTGAAATAGAAGATGAATAGGAGTATAAACTACATTTTAGCACAGACTGTTTATCCAATCTATTTCAATTATATTAGTAGTATAAACAAAATCTCATTTGTATACTAGTACAAGTCTCCAAAAGTAGTTAATATCACGGATTTATTTTGTACTTTGCCCAAACTCAGTCAGTTGAGCGATTTCATCCTGAAGTGGCGAGGCCTAGCGGGCCCGCTACTATCAGGTTTGGTCTCACATGATACAATAAATTCTGCCTTGGAGGTAAAGAGTCTAGTCTTCTAGTACAATGATCAATTCATCAATCAAATAAAATGATCGAAAGTACGGCTCCCCATATATAGCAGATCTAATAAAACATTCTTATGAAATATAGAAGCAGAACTGACATAGTTGGGTTAATTCTAGAAGCAGCAAATGGTGGAGCTACCAAGACAAAAATAATGTACAAAGCATTTCTGTCGTATGCACAGCTGAAAGAATA
>JBKOWU010000314.1:0-8189 GCA_046724555.1 Thermoproteota archaeon
GGTTCTTCGCTAGAAGACATCTGAGTATTTATGTTCATACTATTATATATTCCAACCAAATGAAAATGATCTCTCATTATTATTTAGCTGAGAAACTAAAATCTCTCGCCCAAAATTGGTTGTTAGAAACTCCAAGTAGCAGGTAATCCACATATTAACATGTCACACGGCCATACTAACATCATCACGATATTTGAGTTATAAGCCTAACCTAAATTAAATATATTTTAACTGCTAATGATGAGGAAGGACGCGCGATTTCTCACCATCTTTAAACAGCACATCTATTTTTCTTCATTAAAGAATATTTATGATTAAAGTAATCGTACTCTACTGTCTCCCTATGAAGCACTAGCAGTATTGTATTACATTATTCAATCCTCCAGGAGCAATATTTCAATCAGAATCGAACTTACTACAACAGCAACAACAGCAAAACCACTCATTTATTGCAAAACTGACTGGAAATAAAACTATACCTCCAATAAATACAACCGCAACAGGTATTTCTAAATTCTATGCTAATGCTGCTAAATACGATAATAATGAATTGTATTATGAAATAAATCTCACAAATATACATAACGACGTGGTAAGAGTTGACGTTTATATCAGTAAACTTACTTTGGATTTCTATCATGCACCTGTTTATGAATGTCTAAACGCTTTTTCTCTTCGAATTTTAAACTACATGTCTTGCATTTGAAGACCAACATCATGATAAAAGATAAGTTATAGAAAAAGAGGTGCTGTAGCTTTTATTATTGGAATGAAGAGAATAGGCAGATAATTAGCACTATTTTGAATGGTTTATCAGACATTGTGGCTCAACATATTGGCGCAAAAGGAGTCAGAGAGGCTGAGTTGTTTAGGAAGATAGAGCCCTATCTGACTTTTCTTAATATTCATCAACTAGAAAGACAAGGAGCAGATATAGAGACCAAGGTACAGAAGCTAGAAGAATTAAATCAAGCGTTGAGAAATCGAGACAAAATGAAAGACGATGCCTTAGCACAGCTATCAGACCAAGTCTAATTATACATCTATCATGACGCGCTCAACAAACCATATGATATTTTTGCTTCTTTAGCTTCCTCAATTCGCTTTTGTTCTCTTAACTTTGTGTTACTAAAATTCCTTGGTCTGCTTCTTAGTTTATACCCACAACATGTACAGCGTACTCCATTGCATTTTATGAATATTGCACATTGTTGACAACGTTTATGTCCATTAACATAACGACCAGAAGCTTTATGATGTATACATATTCCTTTGCAAGTCATTTGCTACTTCTTTGTTGATTCAGAATATGGTATGCTATTGATATTAATCTTAGATAACTAAGTTAACCAAAGTATCTCCTAAAACGTCCTGTTATGAAGAATGTGAAAAAACAAACCGACTGGGTTGCATTGCGCATGTGTTTAATATATATAGTACAGTTTCAAATGTTTAACTACATCACTATCCTAAAAGGACATCATATACATAATATCCATCATATTGTGATTTTTTGAGCTTGTGTATTGTGAAAAATTATGCTATGTATACAAAATATGTATAGCTATGGTTGTTGTTGCTGCTAATGCCCTCTCATTTGCTTCGTATTGCTCATTTTGTTATTTGCTTTACTGCTACTATTAGCCTATCCTGTTCTTACAGCTTTTGAGCCACATTTTGGACATGCATTTTCTCTATGTTCGTAGCCACAATTCATACAATAGAATTTAATTTGAGAATATCCCATGCCAGTGCTACCGCTATTGCTCATGCTTCCGCCTAATGATGAGCTCATGGACTTGTACATATCTTTGAGCCCACCCGGCATTCCCTGTCTTTTCAATGCAAGATGCATTCTAACTGTGTTAAGTGCAAAGTAGACAAGCAAAGCGATACCAAATGATAATGGAAATGGCACTACAAATGAGACAGCTAGGCCTATGACCATATATGCAGCCAACCAAATCCAATAATTGGTTTGAATTTGTCTATTATTATTACCATTATTACTTCTCATTGCTATAGTCCCAGCTCTACTACTATTTGCGTATAATAATCTGATAAGAATGTAGTGTACAATCCAAGCATTTGTACACATCATATATGCTTTATAGGCTATAATTAATCCAATGTTAATAATAATTCTTGGTTTGTATCTCATTAATCATTTGCATATGATTTTTTTATTTGCATATGAGATGATATGGTACCAATATACATATACTGACACTGGGTTTATACAAGATATTAATAAATTTGTAAGCATAAAAAAGAGAAAAAATGCAGTAGAATGTATTTCTTTCTACTTTCTTACAAGAACTGCTTGTGTAATAGTGCCGTAGATTGGTGTATTACCAAAATGATTCATTGTCTTTGCTGGATCTACCCAAATGCTTATTACGTTGTCATCAAATGTCCTAATACTTATAGGCACATCATTAACAGGACCTTCCTTCATAGTTATTGTGGCAGTTCCATTGGATACATTTATTTTTTCATTTGGCATAGAGATACCTGTCAACGTAAAGTTAGATATCTGATGTTTGTGTAAAGCACTTCCATTTAGCATTACCATATTAAATACTGAGTTAAACGTTGCAGTAGGAAGATTCGTTTTGCTTGTTGTGCTGTTTGCACCAGATGATGACATCATTGCAGCACCAGAAGTCAAGTTTGTTAAACTACCTCTCCATAAACCAGAAACAATCCATGCAGGTTTTCCATCCTTGTCATTTTGCACAGTTGCAATTGTTCCGCTTGCATATAGCCCTGGTTCCATGATGCCGCTTTGACCGGAGATTCCACTAGGCTGCTGTGCTGATGAATATGATGACGGTGGTGAAGACATCATCATTCCACCTCCCATATTCGTAGTTGCGGATAATGGTGAAGCAAACATAATTGCTATACCTAATGTTAACGTTGCAACCATTCCTAAAGTTAAGGAAGTGTTATTAGAGTTGAAATTCATTCTCATTAGATCAATAGTAAAGTCTCATATAATCTCTTAGTATTGGTGCGCCCGGACAGGTCAACGTATCCAGTATTAGTCAAGATTGGCCCATTAACGTAATAGGCGGAATTTATTTGATGGGTTAGTCTATTTAGTACTTAGTTTGTTTTATTCTTAGCTTTGCCTTAAACTTAATTTCTGGTCCATAAGGAGATGTGTTATCCTCTGTGTTCTGTTTTTGTGACATGTCTATATAACATTACATTACATTATAATATCTGATATAAAAAAGCTAGTTAGTAGAATAAGTAACTCAATATCTATTATCACATGGATAGTAGGCAATTTTATACGGTAGCATTAAGTATATTATCAAACGTTGGACTGTCAATTGGTGCTGTCTATGCTGGTAGAGTCATTTCTTCAGTAGTCTTATTGTAAGTAGGAAGTGAGGTGAGAAAAAAGCTACGGAATGATGCAAAAGATGTGGTGTCTTACTATTAGAATAAAAAAGAACGACGAGTTTAGAGGTAAACGATTAGAAAAAGTATTGATAGATAGATTTCTTGATGGGTGCTAAAATTTCTGGCGCGACAGTATGGATTGGTGTAGATGGATTTGGCAAACGCAGAAGGTCTACGATACATTTGGAAGGAATAATAATCAATATGCCTATGATGATAGAAGTAATTGAGTACAAATCAAAATTAGAACCATTACTTCCGCAGATAAGAAGAATGATTGGTGATAATGGACTAGTAACGTTGCATGAAGTTAATGTTATTTAGAATGATTTGCGTTATACCTATACTGCATTTTTCATAAGCCAGAAAATACAAAATTGTCATTATACAGTTTTTCTAGAAAACCAGCAAGTTTATCAAATTTTACAATATATTTGCAATCCAATTTGGGATTCAATCTTTTATCTGACTTAACACCAATTGAAATATCCGCCTTCCTAAAGGCAAGGTTATCGCTCTCTGAATCGCCTAGATACATCACTCTCTGTGTTGAACTATCTGTTATTGGAATTTTAGAAATAACAGCATCATACGCCATACCTTTGTCACATTTTACAGCATATATATCAATGAAAGGATGTGTAGTATAAGTCTGGGCATGAATATCATTCGGTCTATCCTGCTGCTGAAGTTCTCTTTGCTTTTCAATTATTGCCTTTCTTAACTCTGGCGCTGACTTGACTTTAAAAGACTTCCAATCATCTATATGTCTCCAGTCTATGGTTATGCCTGCTAACGTTTTCTTATGAGTAACAGTGAATTTGTGCTCAATATATACTTCCTTAAAACGTGAAGTAATTTCTTCTGCTAATTGAGACAACAATTCAGAGTTATGCTGTAGTGTAATATCCTCATTAGGTAGATAACTATTTTTAATACAGCTAAAATCTCGACATTCTGTAACCCTATCAGAAGATATATCCTCTTTGGAATGTAGTGGTGAAGGTATTGTTCTCTTATGTCTCCACAATCTCATCGTCTCGATACCCATGATACATGAAACGATGCTAGCAAACCTTGTTTTATTGTGAAGAAAACTGAAACCTTTGCTAGATACAATGCAAACAGGTATCTTTTCTGAAATATCCCACAAAATGTTGTCTAGTTCTTCTGGTATGACGTTATCTTCACTTCTAATGGAAGTAGTTGGACATAGAGTTCCATCATAGTCAGATAATATTGTAGATATCTGTGTATGCATATCAATAATTATTTCTTTTACTTAATGAAATCACATAAACCGTCGATTCTATCATTTTGTTAACTCCGTAGCAGCATTATTTTGGAAGTCTATCATTCTGTATTTAAAATAGATATTGTAATCTTGTATATAAAATCCTCTTGAAATATCTCTGCTCATTCTATTTTACTAGCCATATTTGATTACCGAAAAGAGGATTTTAAATTGTTGGTGAAAGGATTATGCTCATATAATATTGAATCTTCTTCCTCTTTTCTGAAGGCCTAAACCGAACATCAAAACCAGGACAGTTGTTTGCAAATTGTTTTATTGTTATCATATTACATATTTGTCTTGTCTTTGGTTTTTAGATAACCAAGATAATCTAGATTTTGAAAATATCTATAGAACTTTTAATGATTTATGTTCCGCATATATCTCGTATGTTTTATGGCTATTGTGCATGGTGGCTTACAATTGTCATATACATTACGAGATTATATGCAGGTTGTTGCCTATTATACGGACATGTATTCCATTAGTTATTAATTTTAGACTAACTATGTTAAGCCAAGTTTTTAAACTATGCAATACAAATTTTAATATCTGTATCGTAGAGGACTAGTTAGCTAGTATTATCCCACACTCTATGATGGCAGAACTCAAGCAGCGGGCGTCCCATCATCCGTCTCGCTGCTTCTTTAAACCATTAGACTTTTTTTAATTCAATACTGCTGTTGTACATGAAATTGTCTTGCAATTGAGAATGGTCAGTCAATTTGTTCTTGCAAATAGGACATATAGCTCTGTCATCATTATTCATTTGCAATACACTTCAACAACAATTCTCAATTCATATCAATCTACATATTTAAGTCAATATTCGGCACACAGTTTCTCTGCTAGTTCTTTACTTACTTTGGCCTTTTGAAGAGCATGATTTCTAACAACATTAGTATCTTCAATAACATATTCAATACACTCTGACTTGTTCTTAAAAAGACGGCTCCCTGCAAATGCCGGATTGGAAACTACAGCCATTGTTGCTAATAAAGCCACTAACAGGATTACTATGCTTAGATTAATAACACCTTGCATATGTTCCTCCAAATTACAAGGCTAACTCCTATAATATGGCTTCTGAAATATTTTCACTCACTCAAGGAGTTTGAATTTTTGATTTCTTGAAAGTAGAACCATATGTCCTGTTGCTTATTACTTTAATTTACAGGATTTGTTCAACATTTCTATATGTGTTGTTTGCTTCATCCTCTGTTATTCTAAACCATAGGGTATGTCCATCAAATTTATCCGCAAGGCTTTTTGGCAAGTAAAATCTTTTTATCTGTGACACCTTTCTCAGTAATAACTGTATCTCCTATTGTCAATTGAACTTCTCCAAAGTCAGCATCATCTATTCCCCTTGCTTCTTTCTTTACTACTTGGTCCCAATCAATATTTTTATCGGAAAGTATGATGATGCTTTTCACCCCAATGTTTCACAAACTCATTCTTTGTATCTTCTAATTTTGAATACGAATGAATCATAAAGTAGAACATGAACTTCCAAGAAATCTTGGAACACCCTTTACAATTATATACATATGACGAAGTAAAACCATATGCTTCTCCAACCACACACTTGGATGTACGTTTAAGTTCAATATACAATTGTAATCGTCTAAGAGAAAATAGAGAAAGTAGTTTGCTTTGTTCTAATCTTTTAGCCCATATCGGAGAGATGGTATCGAACTTTAACAGTTCTTGGTCTTGCATCTCGTTATTTGCATGCGATTTTATTTGCATATGAGATGATGATGATACCAATATATGGATACTATATTTACCTAGGATACTAATAAATTTGGCCCCATTAGCGTTAATATGTAGCAGTAATCACTCAGCATATAACCAGACTTACTGCTTTTAGGTTCTGTTGAGTATGTAAAAGAAATTTGACATATTTGTACAAACAAATTATATACTCCCTCCCTGCATTGGGGTCCAATAGTTTTAACAACGTCTTATTTTTGTTCTAATGTTCCCCTAAACGGTTTGCAGAAATATATGTGAAAGGATACACTCAAAGAAAGTACTATTTGGCATAAGCAATTATTCTTTATGTCAGAAATATTGTAGAAGATGCGAAGTTTACATCCCTGTCTACTGCTATCAAGAAAGATTTCTATATCATGTGCAAAACCTCTCTTGTTTTACCCTGCGAAGTATTGATCCAGATAGTATTATAGGAATAGACAAAGACAAACTAACTAATTCACAAGTAGTTAAGTTATACTAATATTTTCTGAAAATGAATACAACTATTTCTATTAATATGTATTCTAAGTTCGGAGAGAACATTCTATTCAAATATTAGGGCGCATCCACATTCGACGAAAATATTTTTAATTCCTAAACTATATTCGCGTATGACTACCGAGCTTAGAGAAATAACAAATAATCGCCTATATTGGATACTCTTTCTATCTGTTACCACAAATGCTTATGTAATTTAGCTCAAATTGCTTCAATACCATAAAACGAGGTAAATAATTCAAAAATGACAATTAGGAGAAAAGTAGTTTTGATTGTTGATGACGAACCTGACATTACCACGACTTTACAGATAACCTTAGAAGATAATGGTTTTGAAGTTGACTCGTTTAACGATCCTATTTTGGCGTTAGGCAATTTTAGAAAACGATCATACAATTTGTTACTTCTAGATATTAACATGCCAAAGATGAATGGTTTTGAATTATATACAAAGATAAAAAAGA
This sequence comes from Thermoproteota archaeon, assembly GCA_046724555.1. Lineage (GTDB taxonomy): Archaea > Thermoproteota > Nitrososphaeria > Nitrososphaerales > Nitrososphaeraceae > JAFAQB01. The sequence goes on from JBKOWU010000314.1 coordinate 7,438, forward strand.
TAGACGATAAAGTTAGGGTATGCTTTTTGACCGCTCTAACTGATTTACAAGAATACGAATCATTTAGAAAAGAGGTATTTCCAGAAGAAGGCAAAAGATATTTTATTCAAAAACCAGTTAGAAATGAAGAAGTGGCAAGAATAGTTAATACAATAACTATGAGCTAAAGTTGGTCAATATCTGAATACATAGTAGAATACTTGCACCCCTCTTCTGCTTTGTTGGATTTTAACCTGTTGATTGCGATGTTTCTTTTATGCCTTGAGTCAATGGAGGACAATTGCCACTAGCATCTGGTGCTGAACCATCAGGACATACTTTAGGTGGTACAACGGGCAGGGGTGATGTGTCAGTACCGCTGGCTCTACCGACACTAAAATTGCTGACGCTGATGCAATTGTCATAAAAGCCAGTATTCTTATCGAGCGTACAGGTCTGGCATACTGTATAGTCAGCGCTGGTCCAGCAACAAATAGTACGGCATTTGGTTTATCAACACAAACACTGTCTTTGCAGTGGGAATGTGTGAAACAATATGCAGACGAACATAATAATAATTTATTAAATTAGCAAAAGCATTTTCTCTCTTAATCGCCAGTTCTAAGTACGGCGAGTCTGTCTAGTCCGGATTCAGCTCCCCATATCTCTCCTGGTCGACCAAGAATTTGACGTATATTGGCATTAGGAGTAGATAGGGGAAATACTTCAAATTCTTGTTTGGTAGGATCGAATTTCACCAATGCATTAGCACC
>JBKOWU010000053.1:0-5175 GCA_046724555.1 Thermoproteota archaeon
AGCTGCAATACTTGAATATGCCTTTCTTCCAAGAACCTCGCTTAGTGTCGGATTTACTGGAATAACATTATAGCCATGTTCAATAAGATATTTGGGTACTTGATGAGATGGCTTTTCTTCATTCTTTGATACACCTACTACTGCAATATTTTTCAATTGATAGAATTCCTTTATTTGAGAATCTGAATGTGAATCTGAGCCCATCTTCCTATTCTAAACATGAACGAACTTGTAAAATATATATCTAACAGCTAAAGGTACAATAACCAGAATTATAGTTGTAGCAATGCTTGCTTTCTGAGATATCGAAACCAACAAAAGCAAAAGTACTACCATGATGATAAACGCAGTAAACAATATACCAAATAATTTTTTAAAATTTATTTGTGACATATTCTTGGCAATCTAAAAGTCTTGTTATCATTAACTGCTGCCCCTGAAATAATAAATTTACAACACATCATAAATGAAACTTGACATGCAAAAGGTAATAAGCACGAATGTGTATAGTATAGATATCTGTGTGCGAAGAGGGTACGAAGTAGGTTTAGGCCTACGAAATATCCTTAATAGTACACAGAAAACCTCGTAGGGTAGGTGAGAGGAACTTTACCTTTGAATAAAGAGTAGAGGGATCTTGCTGAGCCTACAGGGATATTATTATTACATTTCAATATTGAATCATATATTATGCGTGTATACGATATGGACATTGTGTTAGATAATAGGGATAATAATCAAGCAGAAGACATCGATGAAATGATTCCATTTTTTAGCATTGCCTCTAGAGACTTTGACAAAGACTTGGTCATATTGAAAAAAGTTTTACATCAATTTGAGCAAAGGACGCACTCAGAAAATGCATACAAATTCAGTGAAAAAGCAACATTAGCTGCTGGCTGGTGGTTTTATGACGTATTCTTTAAACGTGATTTTGTACAAAAGATTTTTCAGCTACTATTGCCCCCTGATTCTTTGCATACGAACAAAAAGGCTGCTACATTAAAGATAATCGATGCATTTCAAGAACAAATAAAGAAAAACGGTTCTGATGCTAGAATAAAGATGTTTGGCGATATTCCTCTTGCTGCAGGTTGGTGGTCTTGGCTGCTTAGATGAATCAATATATATTGGCCGTTTAACACCTCCTATCTCATATGAACTAGTCTATTAACTATATTGTATATAATATAGATAATAATGAGCGTAGTAGTAGAAGAACAAACCAGTGATTTAAAGAATGAGCGTATCAAAACTGCCCGTAAAATGTCTAGGGATATATAGAATAACGAGACCCCGGGTTCAAAGATTTAGCAATCAGGTACCTGCTTCAGTTGTCGACCTGGATAGAAAAAGCTACTATATACTTCTCGTAGGATTGACATAATTTTAGTGACTGTTCATTTAAATACTGATGAGAAATATATTATCTTACTCACTGTTCTGCGTTTCATCTAAGCGGCGGGAAGGAAGCCCCCCGCTGCTTCAGTTATTGAAGTTAAGCTTAATACTAATAATTTAGTTGGTACCAATATTCATTTATAGCACAACTTGAAACCTCATATTGTAAAAAAACAGGTCATTATACAATCTGTTAATATATCTGATTGTATATTATGCCATTGTTCTGTTCTAAAGAAATATGGTACACGACATAATAAGAGCGGTAATATTCAGCGCTTCCTTTGCAGTAATTGCAAAAGAACTTTTTCTATCGATATTAGATTCGAAAAGATAAAGAAAAATTACCCTTACTACCTCTTTTTTATTGTTTCAGAACCCATTAGCTTGCCGCCAGTTCTTTATTCGGGGAAGCTGAATCCTTTATTCTATAAACATTATAATCGCCAGTCTTATAGGCTAACTAATCTTTGAAATCTTCGTTATAGTCATCGGTGAATCTATCTGCTTTATTCTCTTCAAAATATTCACTATATTCATCAGTAAATCTTTCGTCGTAATGTAGGTAATGAAGATGGCGTCGTTTCTGATGATTGTTTGGCAACATTTTCATTAACTACTTCGCAAAGAACCTGGTCTACTAGGACATTGTAAAGCTTTTCTACTTCCCCTAAGACTCTGGCCTTGCAATCCTCGATGATATATTCGTCACATGGTGGCGGCGGCAGTATTATTACTTGTCCACTACTTTTCATACTCAATATATTGCTGCTTGTTGATGCTTGTACAGCTATAGATTTGTACTGCATTCTCTCTTTTTCGTTGATTGCTTCGTCTACAATAGGTTTGATATCCATTCAGTATCTTATACTACCATTCAGTTACCATTTCCATTATCTTGTTATCCATCCACAATCAGGCATTACCTTGTATAACCGTCTATCACCGTCTATTATCATGCAATTTTAGCTGAACTTAAAATAATGTTTCTTGAGCAGGGCCTATTGCATAAAAAATTTTGTGTTAGTTATTTAATAATAAATAGGACGAATGATAAAAAACAAAATATTGACACATAATATGCTACTCATCCTGCAAGGAATTCTTGTAGCACTAGTTATTTTGTTTGCAACGCTATTTGCTAATTTTTGGTTTACAGTATCAGCTTATCCATCTTACATGAAGAGTAACAATATTGACGATCCAAATAGTTCTGACTCAGCAGTTAGTTCTTTTGATCATAATAATGACAATTCATTAACATTGCGTAATATTACTAACACTGTATCATTCAATGGTGAAGTTAATGTAAATAACTTACCAAATCTTACATCATCAAGACCTGGTGTAATTACAGATCCAAATGAACAATATCTTACCAGAAATTACACCGCATATATTAATGCAAAGAAACAAGCCGAATTAGTAAGACCCATCAATATACCTACTGCCAATGTTATTGGAATTCAGGGCGCCAACAAGTCTTCTTCTACTATCATCAACACGCGTTTTGAGGGATTATCACAAGTTTGTTGCATCCCTCCCGATATACAATTGGCTGTTAGTTCTAAATATGTAATGGAAACTGTAAATTCTGAAGCAGCAATATATACTAAAACAGGCAACCTAATAAAGAAATTTGGATTAGAATTTCTGTTCAACCTTCCATCAAGGAAATCATCCGATAGTCATAGTATTACAGATCCTGTCTTGTTGTTTGACAGTGCTACAAATGGTACTCAGTCAAATAGCCACAACAATAGCAATAGTAATGATAACAATAGAAGATGGTTTGCATCAATATCAGATGTAACTACACATAGTATACGTATCGCAGTATCTAAGACAAGTGATCCCACAGGAATTTGGAGAACATATAATTTTCCATTTGAAAGTTTGGCAAATAACTGTTCGGATCAACCCTTCATTGCAGTAAGTGATAATAAACTAATAATTAGTGTTAACACGTGGAGTAACAATTGCGATTGGTTAAATAATAATAATACAATATCATCACCAAAATTCAGAGGAGTCCAATTTGTTATTGCAGATAAAAATGATTTGCTTGCTGAACAGCAATTAGCACATGTTAAATCGATGCAGTCAGTTCCTGATACAAGGTACTTTTCATTGCGGCCTGTCTTAAATCTATCGCCTACAACAGCCTTATTTTTAGTCACAACTGATGATTTTAACCGTGACAAAATGCAGATGTTGACTATTGATGGTCAGCTATCCAATTTGCACATTAGTAAGAACATTTCTGGTAATATACATATCACCAGCATATCCCCTGATGGTATTCAACCAATAACATTTTCTACAATCTATAGCAATAACGATGATAATGGTGGACAACAAGAAACACTCGCTACAGTCAAGAAGAAACATCCAGAATATCTTGTACATACAGGAGATGCGAGGGTGCAAAGTCCAATTTGGTATAAAGGAAAGCTTTGGCTTGCATTAAATGTTGGATGTTTTATTAATGGTGATACTCAAAATAGATCTTGTATTCGTATAATAGAAATTGATACAAACACTTCCAAAGTAATACAAGACTTTAACATTGGTAATATAGGTGCTTCACTATATTATCCAGCATTATCAATAGATAAATCTGGAAATAATATGGGGATTATCTTTGGTTATTCTTCTTCTGATACGCATCTAAGCCTTCTAGTAGGTTCTGGTTCAATCAAAAATGATAATAGTATTTTCAATTCATTCAAGTATTTTCTATTTCTAAAGAATGGAACTGCAAATTCATTATCTACTAGATATGGGGACTACTTTTCAGCAGTATTGGATCCATCTGAACCAAATAGCATATGGGTAGCAGGACAGGATTATTACTACTCACAGTCATCCTCCGCCCTGTTATGGTCAACATATATAGGCAAAATAAATACCGAAAACAGTATAAGTTCATAGTAAAATACATGATAATATATTTTTTGATACCATGGAGCAATTAGTTATGATATCACAGTCTGCACTATATTATATTCAATTTGACTCAATATTTAATGCCCGATACAGCGAAGAAAGTTCACTTATATCGGCATGACTATCGTAAGTAGTGAGCAAAGTATTTGATATTTTATCAACAATAGAATCTAAAGTCCTAGCATTTCAAGATATGAACCTATTTCTTTAAATGAAGCCCGATGGTAGTCATTCATATGTTCTAGTACACGATAAATATGATATCCATCTCCAAGCAGATTGCATTTGTTGCATTTGATTCTATAATATGGATCAATTCCCAAAGTTCTATATGCCTTCAGTATATCGTCATCATCAGCTATGTATTCATATATAGATAAAGGAGTCGAGGATTCATCTCCAATTCCAGCTTTTGACATCAGCAAGCCGTTAACACATACTTTCACTGTAGATTTTATTATTGATGTGGTTTGATAATCTGTACTTTCAGAAATTTTCATAAACTGTCCAAAACATTGTTCTTCTGTGGCATTTTTGAGTATCTCTGAGAGTTTTACTGATTGTTTCTGTTCTTGAATCTGAACCAGCATTAGGCCTTGCTACGTTGTGTTAGTTTATAAAGAAATTGATTCTGAGATTTCTGGCATAGCCATGATTATAGTCTCTTTTGCTCATTTACCCAATCTAGAATTTTGTTGCCAATCAATTATGTTGAAATATCAGAAAGATTCTAGTAAGAGATAAAGTGGCATCATTTCCCTCTTCGACTCTTAATAGAGAATTTAGCAAGTTTGAATCATTAGACATATGGAAACAACTCAAAAA
>JBKOWU010000160.1:0-3075 GCA_046724555.1 Thermoproteota archaeon
ATATCACTCTATTGATGAAATGCTTTATAACGAAAAAAAATTAGATGCGTGCCTTGTCTGTACTCCTACGAAAACCCATTTCGCAATAGCAAAAAAAATAATGGAAATGGGAATTAATGTTTTTGTTGAAAAGCCATTATCATTTTCTTCTAGAGAATGTGAAGAGATGATGGCTGTATCAGAAAGGAAAAAACTCATTTTAACGTCGGGCTATATAGAAAGATTTAATCCTGCAGTTCAAGACATAAAGCGAATTATAGAAAGCAAGACATATGGAGACTTATTAATGTTGGAATTTCATCGCGAAAATAGAATGCCATTGCATATTAAGGATGTTGGTATAATTTATGATACATCGGTTCACGATATCGATACTGCGATGTTTCTATTCAATTCAAGACCACATGTTATTTTTGCTCGAGCTGGCAAGAAATTTCATCTATATGAAGACTTTGCAACTATTATGCTTGGATTTGAAGATCAAAAAGTAGCAATTATTGCGTCAAATTGGATTACTCCTAACAAAGTCAGAAGATTCACTGCTGTATGTACTGATGCATTAATTACTGGCGATTTTATTACTCAGGAAATTAAGATTGATCATGGGGAAGCTACAATTATTCCTCGTCGGCAACAGTATCACGAACCTCTCGCATTAGAGCTGAAGAGTTTCTTGGACGCTATAGATGGAAAGATTAGCAAACCAGTAATATCCGCCCTTGACGCTACCAATGTTACCAAGGTGGCAGAAGCAGCACTTTTATCTAATGATACCGGATCCCCAATATATCTGGATTTGAACTAATTATATGAAAAAATCTATGCTAGAATTACTCGCATGTCCTATAGATAAATACTATCCATTAGAGTTGTTTGAGATTAATGTAAAAGAGAATAACGATAATAAAGATGTTATCATAACAGATGGCATTTTATTTTGTAACAAATGTTGCCGTTTCTATCCAATTATTGATGAGATACCAATCTTATTGCCAGACGAACTTCGTGAAAAGCAAAAGGATATTAATTTCCTTCATAAATGGCATAATAAAATACCATCTAAAGTTATAAATGAAGGTAATCCGTGGCATATCTAGAGAATATACATCTAACAGTTGACTAAGCAAGATTTTTCTAATGCTAAGAAGGTCGATTATGTTACATTCATTGCAACAATTAGTCAAATGTAAAGACATGACGCTTTGCTTTTGTAGAAGAGAAACGGAAATCCAAAGATAATTTAACAATTGGGACCTCCCCTTGACTGAGTTGATTATACGTAAAAATTGGTGAAAATGCACGGATAGAAGATTCTGTGTATGTATATATACACACATATACGCTCCTACTTAGCTAATGGAACAAGAATGTTTTCATTCACCTAGACGCAACTTTTTACTAAAAAGACATCATTACTGCACATTATTTTGATGTCAACCTATAGTCTCACATATAGGATTTGCCTTCATCAAAATGAATTCCAGGGTTTGTTTATCTTTGGATAAGATTCTCATAGCGTCGTTTCTGGTACACGCTACAATAATCATGGTTTTATCTGTAGGATATAAATTGAAATTTGCACTTTGCTGAGACTCAACATCGCCTATATAGTCTTTCAATTTCGTTTCGAGCGAAGAGAGTAACTCTATCTTGTCACCTCTCATTTCATTAGGATCTAGAGTCCATGCAATAGACACCTTTGTGCGACTTGCCTTCAAATCGCGTTTCTTTAACATGCTTCGGATTTCATCTAGTACATGTTTGATATAGCCTTCTATACTCTTGATCGTACCATTAACAAGATACATTAATGGCCCAGCTCCACCGAGTGAAGACCCTATTGCCCTAAGATCGTACAAGCCATTTGCTATATCGTCTATATAGATATCTTTGAATGCATCATGTATCAATCTGCTACTCGCATCGTTACTTTTAACATGCTTACAGACTTCTAGAACACTAGCCATGCTAGTATAATGTCTTAAGGTTTTAATGGAATAGCCAATCTCAGCAGACATTATATCAACAAAATTTAGCTTGTGTATAGCATCCTGTTCATAGAGCATGTTTGACATCTTTACGTCTGGTTTGGATTTGAAAGAACCCACAAGAATTTCAGACGCAGATGATAAATTGTCTGGGCCGTTTATTGGCATATAGTAATAGAAAACATCCTTTCCCACCGACAGGCCAGTCATATGTTCTATCAATGCGATGTTTTCGTTATTGCCACCTATTCCTGTAGGCAAACTATATATCACGGATGTTCCCTTCCTCAATGCGCCAATTGCATCTCGAAACTTTGATGTAACATCACTCTTTACATCTTGTCCGACCTTTCTAATCCTTGGCGCAAAAAAGATGTGCGAGGCATCACTAATTGCAATATCAATTGGCTCAAGAGCAAGTAAAGGTTCGTCTTCTATTAACGATCTGACATTAGGGTATGTCCGTGCAATATCTGGCTTCAATCTTATTGCCATTCTAGCTGACTCGTCAATTAATGAAACTTTTGAACCTTTGAGTGCTATCGAGGACGCTATGTGATATCCTTCTGTACTTAATCCGTATACAGCTATAGCGGTCGATGATGATGGCAGTCCAGAACTCAAAGCTGGTATTTAGCCTCCTCCACTCTAAACATCTCTATGATCTATCCTCACGCTATCTAAATCTTGGTTAAAGAAAAGTTTTTTCCATCATAATATGCTTCCATAACTATCCTTGAAAGTCTGGTTTGATATTCTGACACCAAAACAAGTTATGTTTTTTAAACCTATTATAGACTTGTTACGCGACGAAGGACATGAACTACTATGTACATCTAGGGAGTACAGAGAAGCAATTGAACTAGCAAAAATCAAACATCTCGAATTGAAAATTGTTGGAAGACACGGCGGATCCGGAAAATATGAAAAGCTGTATGAAAGTGCAAATAGAACATTTAAACTGGCACAGGTAATAAAGGAATTTGAACCAGATACAGCTGTAACATTTTCATCGCCAGAAGGCTCAAGAGTTGCATTTGGATTAGGAATAAGACATATTGGCATAAACGACTCTCCGCATGCGGAG
>JBKOWU010000060.1:0-1681 GCA_046724555.1 Thermoproteota archaeon
GTGTTAGAAGACGAAGTAGCAGTAGTCATAGCTTTACACCAATATTATACAGATCACATATAATTAAACATGACAAAGCCATTAAAGATGAAAATGATGGTGAGATGGAATTTTTTTCCAATTAGCTATCAGAGCTTCAGATCTTATATGCAATGGTTCATCAATAATTCTTGATTTTGCTAGATTGACGTATTCTTTAACTATATCTATACCTATATAATGTCTTTCAAAATGAAATGCTACCTTGGTGGTTTGTCCGCTCCCATTGAAAGGATCGAGTACAGTATCACCTTTATATGAATAGAGTTTCATCAGTCGATATGGAATTTCTTCTGGAAAAGGACATGGATGCTCAATGAATCCTGGGGGCACTGGCGCAATGTGCCAGACAGAGTTTGCAATCTCTTTAGTCCATTCTTCGTGTCTTGCTGGAAGAGCTTCTCTCCGTCTGCTTCTACCGCTGTTCACATCTCCTTTTCTCAATACAAGGATGAATTCATGCATTATATTTGCCCTATAATATTTTGGATATGGATTGATAACGAATGAGCCATATCTGTTTGTTCCACCAGTCACCTTATGCCAAATAATTTCTTCGTGCAAGTTCCAGTTACCGAATGGCTTGACAAGCTTTGATAGTAGCAAATGTGGCAATGGCTGAATAGTTCCATTGACTATCTCGTTGCCAATAACTATACAGCAGTAGCCGCCCTCTTTGGTTATCCTAAAGACTTTGTCATTGAATAAATCAGCCATCTCTTGTAGATATTCAGTAGTGCCAGTTTTAGTTCTCCCGCGATAATATCCTTCACTTCCAGAGACATGCATATCATAATCTATAGCATTTCCATATGGTGGGGAAGTGACAGTTAGTTGAATTGTATTAGATGGAATTCTTGACAATATTTCTTTTGAATTACCAATTATTATTTCATTGATGATATTCGGTTGAATCAACATCAGCTGAATGTATTATTATCTTTCTCCATATTCCGAATACTTTAAAATAATCAACTTTATGATAAAGAAAAATCATTTGATGGTATACAAAATTACATCATTTTTCTACTATAAATTCATTGACTTCAAGTCCAAAGTGTCGACCAGACGGAGGCTTGACATACGCAAGGATTTCATCTCCTACCTTAGCCTCCGTTATTGGCATTAATTTACCATTGGTTGTCATGAATCTTATAGTTTCTGCATTTTGCAAAATGGCAGTACCAATTTCATTCTCAACTTGTGCCCTGATTAGCCTTAGGGGACGTGTTTCAATTTTTGATCTTCCCACTGTTACAGGCCTTGAGATGCCGTCTTTATTTACTATCAATATTTGTGTGCCAGATTCGATTTCAGAAAGATACTTAGTATTTCCATCTGGTGTTATTGTATAGCAATACACCGCACCGGCATTTACTCTGAATGGTCTAGGGGACGTAAAAGACGATCCAAAGGATTCGTTATGAACAAGAAACAGGAAGTTAGATCGCGTGCCTATCAACATACCTTCCCCAGCCTTAAGTATTGATACTGTATCAACGCAGACTCTTTCTCCACTTCCTACATCCTTTATATCTAAAATTTTGGCAGGTTTGATTGCAAACATTCTGGTTTCGAGATATTGTCTTGATTCATTCACTTCGTCCACTTTATTTGCTGATAATATGACACCATCAACTCC
>JBKOWU010000236.1:0-3710 GCA_046724555.1 Thermoproteota archaeon
GTAAGATTTTTCTAATATTTGTTCTAAGTATTTTATAGATAATTGTTTCCCTGTAGATATGTACATTTTTATATAGGAACTTTTACTTGCGTTCTTTAAGATGTCAGATTTTTTCAAAAAAGTTTCGTATAATATGAAAGAAAAAGGATGGCGCACTTCTCTCATGGCAGTCATGTTTATGACAATACTTTCGCTATATGCTGTGGGATTTGGACCAAATTCATCATTCTTTACTATGGTATATGCCGCTAAAAGTAGTGACGGCAGCAGCAATAATCAACCTATTATGTTAGGAGGAGGCAATAATGGAGATAAATCCAAAAATAAAGATAATAAAAATGCTGATACTACTTCAGACGTATCGACATCAGACCAGCAGCAATCAGACCAGCAGCAATCAGACCAGCAGCAACAAGTGGAAGAACAACCTCCAATACCTACGCCAACACCAGAATCTACACAACTAATAGCTTCAACTCTTAATACAAATCCAACTGTGGCTTCTACACCAGAAGGTAAGAACTGTGCAACGAATTTAAGTGAACGTCCAAATCCAATCCAATATCTTACATATTTCAACTGTGGACATGTTAGTACGCTTGAAAATGGTACAAAGCTCAGACAATTTAGTTTAATTGTTTCTGAAAATAACACATTTCCCATTTCGGACCTTAATACAAACGACCCTGTATTATATAATGCATGGACATTTAATAATACAATCCCGGGCCCCACAATGCGAATGACTGAAGGAGACCACGTCCAGATTACAGTCTATAATTCTGATTCTTCAACACATGCTCACTCTTTGCATATGCACTCAGTTCATTCAGGAGCTATGGATGGAATGACCGGGCCCGGTGGTACAATTCCACCTGGAGGTCATTATACCTATAGCTTTGTTGCATCTCCATATGGTGTGTATCCTTATCATTGCCATGTTGAGCCTGTAAGAACACATCTTAACCATGGATTGTATGGTGCAATGATTATAGATCCTATGACATCTCGTGAGCCAGCAAAAGAGATGATGATGATGCTGAATGGCTATAATTTGGTGGATGACTACACAGGAGGAAAGGAAGAATTTTCACTACGTCCACCCACGGCTACAGAATTACGTACCAACTTCAATGAGGCTACTAAAGCAGATGATGGAGCAGGCAATCAAATTTATACTGTAAACGGAGCAGCTTTTGTATACCGAGACCAACCAGTACAGCTAGTTACAGGACAAAAATATAGAATATACTTGGTAAATATGTTAGAGTTCGATCCAGTAAATAATTTCCATTTGCATGGCGATATGTTTGATTATTATCCATCAGGGACTGCAATGAATCCTGCTTATAAGACAGATATTCTTACTATGTCCGAGGGAGATAGGGGAATATTAGAATTCACTTACCACAACCCAGGCATGTACATGTTCCATTCACATTTCAATGAATTTACTAGTTTGGGGTGGATGGGAATGTTCGATGTCAGAGATAAATCGTCAGCATCATCAGCAACAAATATTGCATCATCAATGCCTTCAATGCATTCCATAGGACAACAGATAAAAACTGAACAGCCAAGCGCAAGCGATAGTATCGTATCTACTTCACCACTTCCTTTTATTCCATAGATGAGGTGGTGGATAGCTACATTTTTTATTTGGCTAACTAATTTTTTCCTTTTGAACTCTCGCTAATTTTTATCTACTTTTGCTGATTTCATAAAATTATATGAACCGCTAACACGGAAAATTTGCTTATTATAATTGGTACATTCCAGACTTTTCAATAGCATTTTGTGGTAACTATAGAATTGATTTCATTTACTGTTAAAAATTATCGTCTAGATAAACTGCTACTTGATATATGTGTGTGATTCATTGACTTGTAGAGATAATATTGCATGACAATTGATGATGTAGTACGTGCATATAACAGTCTATTTATTTGGGCAATCTTAGGAGTATTTTGTCTTATGGGACTTATAGTCATTTGGGGCATAAGGAAAAATAGGTAAGATTGGTCTGCATATACACACTTGTCCACGTCATTTGCTAATATTTTAATACTCTTAAGAAATAACATGGCACTATTTCAATGCTGGAAAATAAATGAAATTTTGTACGATGACAAAAAATACTCTATAATTCTAATACGCTGATAAAGTATATCAACACCGATATAGTGCAATACCTATATAGTGCAATTACGGGATACAGATTAAACTTAGGATAGATATTACGTAATGGCAAAAAAATTTGAATATCATGAAATTTATCGGCGTAAACACGATTACTCGTAATTCAAAATATAGTAAGAACCGAGTTAAAGGAGTATCTATTCAATAATCAGAGTACTAAATAATCTAAAGCTTTCCGTTTTGTATAGTTGAATGTCATCATTATACCTTTTCCATTAGCCTAAACAATTGTTTGTGCTTGTCCTCCTAGATCTCTACATATACCGTATCATCTTCTACCTTTACTTTAAAGGACTCTTCAGGCTTCAATTTTTGTGGAAACCATGTTAAATTGCCTGTTGTGACATCCCATTTTGCACCATGCCACGGACAAGTCAGCTCCTTACCATTGAGTTCGCCTTCGTGTAGCTCAGCTCCAGCATGATTACAAATATCACTCATTGCATAATAATTTCCTCCTATGTTTGTAACTAGAATTTCCTTTCCACTCGCTGCCACATGAGTTAATTTCCCCTCAGTGATATCTGAGGTTTTACCTATCATAATTTTTGCCATAATGAACTGTTAAAAAAATGCCATATTTTAAGCTGTCATAGTTTATACATAAGACTAATTTAAAAAAAATTTAAGAATAGTCTAAACCAGAGGTTTCAGAACAAGATTATTATAGTGATGTATATCTGAATATTCTAGATATTCTATTATTGTGACTCAACTATCACAGTGCCTTTCATTTCAGGATGTATGGTACAATAGTATGGGAAGGATCCAACTTTGTTTGCAATAAACGTAATACTTTGAGACTGAAAATATCCTAAATTATTTGAATGCACTTTGAACGCATCTATGTTGAAATTGTGTTTTGAACTGGTGTCTTCATTAATTATATGAATAGATTCTAACTCTCCTTGTCTTAATGTTATCGCTGGGCTGTTATAACCTACTCCTATACTTCTTCTTGCGCTACTAGTAGATTGACTTGTAAATACATATCCAGATTGGGGAGAATATGAAGCTTTCATGAATGTGTTTGTAGGGGCAGCAAATACGGGTGAATTACCATTTACTGGAACAAGAGAATGTACCCCAAAATAAACAACTATCGATATAATAACAGCTGCTGCGCCAATCCCTATTATCATGCCTTTGGAGATGAATGCTTTACCCTTGGCACTCTTCTGTCTAGTCTTTTTATTCATAGGAAAAGTTGCATTCACGCTAATTTAGGTGTACTGCGATGGGCAATTTAAAGGCCAATTAATATATATAAAATAAATTATGCTGGATCACAGTTCGCAAGTATTAGCTTTTCTTGTAGGAATCATCTCCAAAAACAAAGCGTCATGAATATTTGTGTTCTATTAAAAACTATACTATTAACATTAATATCTCTACCTTGTATTATGTATATGCCAGAGGCCTATGTGTTACTCAACTGTGACTTTGGAGCTGACGATGAAAGTATTGTCTATAAGTTGAAAGAATTGCCTGAAATAATAGAGGTGAATGGA
>JBKOWU010000185.1:0-5821 GCA_046724555.1 Thermoproteota archaeon
GGAACTCCCGATTTCTTGCTTATATCAGATGCAGTCATGGATCCCATTTCTAAAAGCGACAGGTAGACCTTAATTTCATACCCTGTCAAGCCAAGGCTTTCCATTGCTTTCCTTGACTTCTCGCTAACACTCATTTATTTACGAAGAAATTGAATGCAACCTGTATTATAAGCTTGTTTTAATGAAGATTTAAATGAATATGTATATTTATACTCATCAATATATTACTATACACTATGCCTTCGAAGAATGCCTAGTGTGAAGGCCCCCATTCCATCCACAAACGAAGACAATAAATAATGGACTCGTGAATAGTTAAGATCTATCAGCAAAGCTCGACGTCAGATGAAATAGCTTAATTTTTATTAATAGCCTTCTGCATTAGATGAAGTAAACTAATCACCGTATGAGTGGTAAGGTTATGTTTATATATAAATGGGATTTCTAAGCTTTACGATACAATAAATAGGTAATTGACATGGAATTAATACAAATTTCGAATCTTTCTAACAAGAGTGCGGTTGATAAGAGAACGATAAGGTATACACAAAGTATTTGTCCGGATTGCAATATGATCCTTGACGCGGAAGTCTTTGAGAGAAACGGTAAAGTATACATGCTAAAGACATGTCCTACCCATGGCGAATGTGAGGAACTGTATTTCGGTTCGTATGACATGTACAAGAGGTTCAGTACGTATTGGATCGACGGAAAGGGTGCACAAGCTCCAAATGTCATGATAGACAAATGCGCGTGCCCAACTAACTGCGGACTTTGCACAAACCATCTCTCACATTCTGGACTTGCTAATATGATCATTACTAACAGATGCGACTTGACATGCTGGTATTGCTTTTTCTATGTGAAGAAAGGTCTCGAGGGTGCATATCTGTATGAACCAGACCATGAGCAAGTCAGGGCCATGATGAAGACGTTAAAGGCTCAGAAGCCGATAGCGGGAAATTCGATTCAGATAACGGGCGGAGAGCCTATGCTGAGGGACGATATCACGGACATCATCAAAATCATGAGAGAGGAGGGTGTGGATCATGTTCAGCTAAACACTAATGGGATAAAGCTCGCGTTGTCCCCAGAGACAATGAGACAAACCAGAATGGCTGGGGTAAATAATCTCTACTTGTCGTTCGACGGTGTCAGTGCAAGAACGAACCCTAAAAATCACTGGGAAGTTCCATACGCACTTGAATCTGCCAGAAAATGTGGAATGACTGTCGTATTCGTTCCAACTGTGATCAAGTCAATCAACGATCACGAGTTAGGCGGTATTATTAACTATGCTCAAAAGAATCTGGATGTTGTTCATGCAGTCAATTTTCAGCCGGTCTCTTTAACAGGAAGAATGACTAAGCGCGAACGCGAAAAATACAGGATAACTATACCTGATTGCATTGAGCGAATTGAAGAGCAGACTGGCGGGGAAGTGACTACGGATGCATGGTTCCCAGTCCCATCGTGTATGCCCATGACCGATGTCATTGAAGCATTTAGCAAGAAGCCAAAATATGAGCTATCAATTCATTTTGCATGCGGAGCAGGTACATATGTTTTTGAAGACACGCAGACAAAGAAGCTAATACCATTGACTAAATTTGTGGATCTTAAGGGGGTCCTTGAATACTTTGAGGAGAAAGCAGATGAAATCAAATCTGGCAAGAACAGGTATTGGACAATGTTGGAAGTGGTACGGAAGCTAAATCAGTTTGTCGATAGAACAAAGCAGCCGCATGGCCTAAACCTAGCAAAGATGTTCTCAAGTATACTACTCAAGCGCAACTTTGATTCTGTTGGCTCATGGCATGTAAGATCTCTATTTTTGGGAATGATGCACTTCCAAGACAAGTATAATGAAGATCTTGAAAGGCTACAACGATGTGATATACATTATCTTACACCGGATCTGAGGATTATTCCTTTTTGCGCCTTCAATGTTATTCCAGAATGGTACAGAGACAGAATCCAAAAGAAATTCAGTATTCCAGTAGAGCAATGGGAAAAGGCTCACAACCAGACCTTGGAAGCAGGTCTATACAGAGGTCTGATGAGGAAAAATAAACCTGAGGCTCAGATGGGTTGTGCACTTTCAGAAATGCACAAGTCTGCTAGTGAGGCTACAGAAGACAACCACAGAGGAATAGAACTTCGCAACGGCATGGCCGGTGCTTAGAATAGACCACCTCCTTTCTGTTCTCTCAAATTTTAAATTTTGATCCAAAGTTAAAGGATTCAAGTCTACTTACTGACCGCGAGACTGAGTCCAGAGCCTCATACGTAATCGATATTCTAGTATGTGTGTAGTAGCACTAAGTCTCGATCTACCACGTCTTAAAACAAGACATCCATTTCACCACAAAAATTGGTAACATGGATCGAAGTTGGGATTATCGAGCACGGTTGGTGGGCTGCCCAACTATATATTTACAGTGCTATCGAGCTCTTGGTTTAATTGCTATTATTGTCTTTGAGACTATATCAGGTTTATAGGCATCGGGACTGGCAGCAAACATCCTTATAGTATTAGGACCTGGAGACAGCCTTTGCGTATCATTGTCATTCAAGTCAATTGTAAATTTACCCATAGTTCCATGAGTTTGATTAGCAATTCCACTGATGACAACATTTCCACTGCTATTAGACAAGTAATAATTTACGGTAGCGTTATTGCTAGGCTTACCATCTACACTAACTTGTACCTGCATGGTAAATGGTTGACCAATCCTAATGAATCTAGGGATATCGTTAATGTTTTGAAGTGAAGCCAATTTTGGATGCTCGTATTTTGCCCAATGTCCCAAAGGAAATGGATACGATGGATCGCGGAATGCTTTAAGTGTAATAACTCCACCAGATGGGTTATAACTATTAAGATAAAATGGCCCATTCCCGATTATAGCGTTGTTGTGATGTGTTATCCAGTTAATGCTAGCATCATATCTCTTCTTTGCTTCCTGTATACTCACAATACCTTTCAATGCATTCGGAATGTAGTTTTCAGCCTTCATTTTTTGAAGTTCGTCTTTTATAGCGTTTGCGTGAGACGGAATTATAAGTGAAAGCCAATCTACACCCTTAGAGGTTGAATCGGTCCTTGAGAAGGCGAATTTCCCAGCAGTCACCAGTCGCTCTGATGCAGCAGCTATTTCCCAAGGTTCTCCAGCCCACACTGCCGCGGATCCTCCGATCTCCCTATTGTCAAAATGCCAGAAGTCAATGTACGACTCTACTCTGTCATTTGCTATGAACCTAATGCCTTTATCGTACTTGATGGCCTGAGCGGCTTGACTTGTGTATTCAGAATCTACTGTTTTGTCACCAGGTCCAGTGTTTGTCCCCCATTCATGTCCAAAGTAGTATGAATAAAGTAGATCGGCTTTATCCATCATTATACCATTATGCCATTTGCTATACTTCAGATCATAGGTGACTTTACTAGCAGCCGTCGAACCGTTAATATTATTAACAGCCTCGGTCCAATTTTGGTTACGCGGATTCCATATAATGGCATTATTTGAAATTGGAATTTTTCCATAAGGTCCGTTTGTTTCAATAGATGTCCACGGTGCACGGATAGGCGTCACTTCTCCAGTATAAGGATTAACAAAGGTTGCAGGATCTCCTATATCTGCAGCCTCTATCACACTGTATCTGTCCTTGAATCCTGCTATACCATTCCATGCGCCGACATAGATTTCTTTCATCCCCACATTGATTGTTGAACTATTGTCTGCCAACCTGCCATTAATTAGGGATAGTCGTCCTGGAATTCCAGCGCCAAAGTCATTGATCAAGCCAATGACTTGCCGTGACGCCACGTATTGGTCAAGTATAGAGGCTACAAACACTCTAACAGATTCTTGTATTCCGTCACTAATCGCAGTGCGTAAGAGGTTGTTACGTTCATTTTGGGAACTGAAATTCCCGAACGATATTCTTTGTGTAATAGCATCTAATGTTGCGTTTTCGTAGCTCCAAAATGAGGGGTTTTGATTACCGGGCATTTGTGCACTCCATGGAGCATACATCTGAGCTGCAGTACCTGGACTGTACTTTGCAAACCCGGATGACTGCCATAATTCAGGGTAAATGTTCCATTTTATATCTTGAGGATCAGATCCGTATATCATAGTATTTGCCTTGTTTAGATCTCCATAGTCTCTCACAACATTGAATCCTAAATTCTCCAAAGCTGATGCTACAGCCTCGCCGACTGACTTGCTATAAGAAATATCCTGACGGATCAGAATTTTAATTGTCACTGGTCGCCCAGCATAAGTCCATTTGCCACTTCCATTATCCTTGTTAGCACCTGCGCGTGTAAGCGCTTCTGCTATCATTTGTTGTGCTAATTCAGGACTATGTCTAAAACCAAATGATTGAACAGTATTAATCACATTGAGATACTCTGGCGAATAAACCCCGAACGGATCCATTCGTGTGCTTCCATGACCTTTCAGAATCTCGTTTACTACGAAATCTCTGTCTATCAAGTAATTCATAGCAAATCTGACCTCTCTGATAGAAAATGGATTCAGCTCGCCAGTAGCATTTCTCGCAGGTGCAGGATTCAATAGAAGATCCATAAAACCGCCAGTGGTCTCATACACCTTGACATTTGGATCATTCTGCACATCTGAAACTACTTCAAGTGGGATGCTAAAAAAATATGCGTCAATTTTATGTGACTTTAGATCCTGAAGAGCCAGGTTCTGATCAAGATAGCGTATGAAATTTACTTGATCGATAAAAGCACCTCTCTTTTCAGGTTGGGCATTAACATTTGAAGCCAAAAATACAGAAGATAACAAGAAAAACCCAAATGACATACTCAGCGGGGCAGATCTACGCACAAGCCAATCACACGAATTCTTCAATATATTTATTCACTTTAATGGTCAAGTGCGTATCATAAATGACATCTGCATTTTTTGATAGCAGTGCTGCTGAAAGTTATTCCATTTAACCATTGTCTAGTTTGAGGTTATATAGCCGTGAGATGCGACAAAAATGTTTGTGAACCATTGTAGAAAAGTTGAACCAGTAGGGAATATTGTTAAACTGCATTGTCAGCGCCAGATGGCTTTCGGATGCGGGGGTTTAGATATCTACTCGACAAATATTTAACAATACTCCCACTCATTAGTACATCAGGCTCACTATAGGAAATATGGTTTGGCAATACATGTGATATTCCTATGTCGTCTTGCACTTCTCTCGTAATATCACAGTAAATGCTGGTCGGATAGGATGTTGCTTTAATATCAGTTCCTTTTTTAATCCACTTTTGAATAGTAGAACTAGAGTCGCTAGATTTTTCCCAACTAGGATCGTTTTCTACAACCCATCTAGGAACCCTTGCTATAGGCGGTGTCATATACTTCCATTCTAATGTTAATCGTTTAATTAAGATTATGCAACCAAGAAGAGCGTTACTTATTTATAAACAAATATTCTTACACCAACATCTTATTGCAAAAAGTCAGCAGCACTCGCTTGATTCTTAAATAATTTTCTAAAAAATCGAGAAGACATGAGGAATTATAGTGATTGGGACATCAAGAAATACCATTAATCATAATGTTTATATAGCAAAATAAAATATTTATATAAGATGGCGGGCATCGCCTAAGATTTTATGGTGAAAAATTTGGTAAAGGATATTTCAATGTTTAGTAATAGATGTCCACGCTGCGGGAAAGGTCCAATGGTTACTGATAATTCCAGCGGTGAGATGTTTTGTGGAAATTGTGGATTTGTAGTAACTGAAAGAATTGAAGAAATGGGCCCTGAATGGCGTGCATTCTCA
>JBKOWU010000141.1:0-2851 GCA_046724555.1 Thermoproteota archaeon
AACATTACGAAGAATGGGTATATCTGGAACAACAACAATGTTCGGCAACAGTTCATTGAGCTATTATTGTATGAGCTGTGGAACAAAGCATAACCAGGCTGCTTGTCCTAAATGCGGTTCTAAGATGAAAAGAGTAGGCTCATAATTGAATTAATCAACAGGATAATAACAATAACGATAATAATAATAGCAATTGCGTGCCATTAAATAAGTAGTTATTTTACTTTTTCCATAATATCATACATACGTTTGTATGAGAGCAGTAGATTTTGCTCTCTTTGAAGAATTTTTTTTGTTTTCTCATAGTTTATTCCTAGGTCGACACTATTGCCCTCAAATACCAACTTTGCGACTTTTTTAGCTTCTCTTAGATAGCTTTGAATATACATTTTGACAGATCGATTTTCAATCAGTAAATCTACAATCAAAGAAGGCTGTTCAGTTAATATACTTGTCATAAGTAGAGATTGCATTTCAAAGCTGGTACCAGCGATCTCACTTAGATATGAAAAATCTTGTCTTGACAGAAAGTTTGCAAATATTATATTCACAAAATGAGTCAATCCCAGCACTATTGCTATAAGTCTGTCGTGGGCATTAGAGTTTCGAATAACTGTAATCAGTGATTCATCAAATATTTTATTTAAGATTTTTAATTCGTTTTGTTCGTTGCTTACTGGTATCATTAAGATCTTCATTTGTTTTAGATTCATCCTGCCTGGTCCGAACATTGGATGTATACATAATGGTATTATACCAGTTCGAATTTTTTTAAGCGCCTCAAACGATCGGTGTTTAACTGATGATATCTCCGCAAGTATTGCTCCTGATTTCATTTTTGAAGCACATTCTTCAATTGTTTGAGGAGTATTTTTTACTGGGACACAAACCAATACCAAATCAGCTGTTTTTACACAATCCCTAATGTTAGTGCAAATTATGGCATTATTAGGAGGTTTTTGAGAAATTGGCCTAATATCATATAGTGAAAGTATTTTATGTTTCTTATTGAAATACTTCGAAAACCAGTAACCCATATCCCCTCCGGCGCCAATAATTGCTATATTTTTTATCATAGTGTGTTGGCCTAATAAGTGGCAGCTTCTATCCTATCCAACCCCTGCTGTAAAACATTCTCTGATTGGCAGCCCGAAATTCTAATAAATCTTCGATAAGAATCTCCAAATCCGCTACCAGGAGCCACAGCAACGCCTAAATCAAGTAGTCTTTCTACTATGGTAACATCATCATCTTGTATCTCATTTTTGAATTTCGGATAAACATACATTCCCCCTTCGGGTTCAAAGAAACTAAATGATATCTTTCGTAACCTATTGCATATTAAATCTAACCTCTTCTTCATTTTCTTTTTATTTTGGGAAGGATCGTTGCCTTCTAGTGCAGTGAGAGCACAATACTGCATCGGCTCGGCAACACTAGTGAGTGCGGTCGCCTGAACTTTTGCCATCTTGTCAACAATATCTGTATTAGCAATTGCATATCCTACTCTAAAACCTGTCATAGCATAACCTTTTGAAAAAGACGAGATCATAATACTTTTGTCGTAACCGTACTCTAAAATACTCTTGAAGCCATTGAATGCATAATCAGAATAAACTTCATCACTCAACAAATACATATTATTATCTTTAGCAAGAGAAACTATTTTCTCTAGGATCTTGTCGTCAAGTACTTTTCCTGTAGGATTGTTTGGATAGTTTATAACAATCATTTTTGTGCTTGTGTTTATCATGTTTCCAAGAGTTTCTACATCAGGGATCCATTCTTGTTCCAGTGTAGTCTTTAGTAAATTGGTTTTAGCCCCTACTAAATCAGCACATTCTCTATATGCAGGCCAGGCCGGTTCTATTGATATTATCTCATCTCCTATTCTTAGTAATGAGGCAAAGGCACTGAAAACTGCAAATCGTGCTCCTGCCGTAATTATCACTTGATCCTCTTTTGTACTATTCCGAACTTTATTTGCTACTGCTTGACGTAGTTTTAGAATCCCCTTCGTCTCTGTATAATGATAGTGGCTATATTCATAAGATTTAATTAAAGCGCTTCTTACATCCTTTGGTGGCGGATAGTCTGGCTCTCCGACCTCCATATGGATAACCTTTTTACCTGTGGCTTCAAGTTGTTTAGCCTTCATAAAAATACCCAAATGTGTTTGTCTTTGGGTTCTATCATACTGTTGACGCTGCTGTAATTTGACAGATTCAGTTAATATAATACTAAGGAGCTTTCCTGAGAATTCAGTATCCATTCCAATTTCTTTCGCTAACTTTGAAACTGATTTGCGTATGTCTTGCTCAACTTTTTCATCTGTGACATCAACATTCAACTTGCTTTTAATCTCTCCAATACGCTTTGAAATTTGCATCCTCTTATGCACTTCGTACATGATTTTTTCTGTTATGTCACGTATCTCCGAACGTAATCTGTTTATTTCGTCTTCTTCCATGTTTTTTTTTGTTATTTCAGATCACTTCTTTAATGTGGATTGTATAAATCCCCCTCTTATTGCATGGTCGGCTAGGACGATTGAAACGACAGATTCTACTACTGGTGGTGCTCTAGGTACTACACATGGATCGTGTCTTCCTGGAACGTTTAATGCAACCTGTGAGCCTGTAGACAAATCTATTGTTTCCTGAGTTTTAGCTATAGATGCTACTGGTTTAAATCCAATCCTGATAACGATAGGCATGCCACTAGACAACCCTCCTAAAATTCCGCCGGAATTGTTTGTCTTGGTAACTATTCTTCCATTTTGATTAATATATATATCATTATTTTCCGATCCTCTTAGTTTGGAGCCTTTAAAACCTGAACCAAATTCAAC
>JBKOWU010000175.1:0-6691 GCA_046724555.1 Thermoproteota archaeon
TCATCATCAGCAACAAGAATATATTGACAAACTAGACAAATTTAACAAGAACTTTCAATGGTTTAGAGATCATTACAATGACTTACATACAAAATACAAAGGCGAATACGTCGCAATTAACGATTCCAAAGTAATAGATCACGATATAGATTATGAACAACTTATATTAAATAAACTAAAGCAAAGATTTGCAGGAGATACAATAAGAGTATTCTTCATAGGGAAAATTTATGGAAATGAAGGATGATGTTGACTGATACTAAAAAAATAGTTGGAGATATTGGCATTGGTGGATTAGGTTATGTCAACGCTATTATAATGAGCAGATCTAATAGGATATATTCGCTGATAAGATTCTGTGTAGATACTGGTTGTTCTGTAGCTATCATTAGTCACTTGGATGCATTAAGAATAGGACTTGATTATAGTAACAATAAAAGTCTTCAGAAATCAGATCAACAGACGATAAATGGAGTTAGAGCATTTATACCATATATACTACCTGGTGTCGAAATTTTATTTAATTCCGAAGGGATGTCTATATTGGAATATGTTGGAAATATACATGTCATGCCGCCGCCACCCACTACTATCAGTATGGCCAATGATGAGAGTAATCAAATAAGTCTGTTGGGAGTAGATTTGCTTAAGAAGTTCACTATTAGTTTTAGTCATAATAATATCATTCTTGACAAATAAACGGTTGATCAATTTACCAACTAGTGTTCTAGAGAAGTTTATCTAATAGATAAAATAGACCAGTCCATCCTCCTTTATTTGGAGTCTCACCATAATTCCATCCTGAACATCTCATAAGAACTTGTTTACTCCTCGTCTTTTAATTCTAAAAATACCTTTCATTTTTATCTTTTACAGTCTAAAGAGGGTAATTTTATTCAATCAAGAAGAGATGCGAGTAACCCTAAAATAGCATTATTAGAGCTTATATTTATGACATTACCTAAAGGACATGGTCAAAGACCAAGCACATCAGGAAAGAGGAGCTTCGAAGATTGGTGGAGGACAGTTCCTGAAGACTTAAGACAAAAGTCACGTAAGGGAGATGAAGCAAACAAACCGTTGCTAAATCAGGTTAACTACGTTCTTTTACATCTCCATCTAGCTGGCAAACATGATGCAAAGCCAAGTCATGAAGAGCTAAAGGATTGGCTTCATAGTGGTCAGGTGGATGTGCTTAGAATGGGTGCCGCTAAGAAATAGCAGCATCAAAATAAGTCAACTCTTCCATTATTTTCTTATTAGTATTCATTCAGAGAGTAAAATTAATTCTTACCAATTAGTCAATGTCCTTCATTCTAGAATCACTTAAACCACATTCTTTGCATTTGTAAATTATTGTCTTTTCCAGTTCTTTGTCTGGTAACATCTCTGATCCACAACAGGCACATTTCATTTGATTCTATATATGCAGGTATTACGGATTTGGACTTTATGGTGGGATTTGTAAGTATACTGTTAGTATACAGATGGAGTAGTTTTTTTGGAAGTATGTCCAATGCAATGGATTTGGATTATGCTGGAGAAAACCTATAGTTGGAATTGACATAGGTCAGATTATTCATCAGCAAAATTGTTTCCATCTACAGAGATGCAATTGGTCAGCTGCGAGACAAATTTGACTGATTTTTGCCACCCCGAATAGAAGATCTAGAATGCTTCACTTAGGACTACTATTGATAATGACAGGACATTAGATAAAGAATCTACATCCTATAATGACGTATTTGCTCTTAGAATGGCTTTTGAATGTATAGTTTAACAGCACCCCGATGCGGAAAATATACCCTGCCGGCTTCATTATGTCCTTCGCCCTCCACAATTCTTATATCGTAAATCTCTTTATAGTAAATCGAATGGCACAGAGGTTACAGAGAATTGAACAAGGAAATCATATAATTGCAGTTTATCCTAACAAAGATGATAAATTTAATGAAGCCTTTGCCTTTCTAAAAGATGGTCTTCAAAGAAATGAGGTTATTGTTCTCACAACCACAGATTTACCAAAAGATGAAATTCGTGCCAGGATGAGAAATGAATGGGAAGTAGATGTTGCAGAACTTGAATCAACGGGAGATATTATTATTAGAACTACTGAAGAACTGTATTTTCCTGATGGCATACCAAATATTCAGCGAACAATGGCTTTATGGTCTACTTTAGTAGAAAACTGTCTTAGCAAAGGTAAAAGAGGAATAAGAGTATTTGGAGACATGACCACATTTTTTAAGAATGGATTTACAAAAGAATTACTTCAATATGAATCATGTTTGGAACAAAGATTTAACTTTCCTGCTATTGGCATATGTGCATATGATTCTAAAGATGTCGACATTATGACATTGGAGCAAATAAGACAACTACAGCAACATCATAATCCAGTGTGGATGGAAAATTATCAATAGCACATAATCAATAAAATTATGATTTACTATTACACAGAAACATAGAAAAAACTAACGTCACATAATAGTATTATTGTCATTTGTTAAGCTGCTGGAAATATTATTCCAAATGTAGTTCCCTTGGAGTAATCTTCGTATACCCTATCTCCTACCCAAATCTTACCCTTGTATCTTTCAACCAATGTTCTTACTATGGATAAACCTAATCCACTTCCCTTTGCTTTAGAATAAAAGCGTTCAAACAATTCTTTTTTCATAGTATCTGGTATACCTTTGCCATAATCAGATATCGTTATCATCCAATACTTTGCTTCACCGATAAAATAATCCTTTATTAGCACATCAATTTTAACTTCTGAGGAATCTGTATATTTTATACTATTAGAAAACAAGTTAATGAAAATTTCCTCAAGTAGATCTTCTGCAATTATATTTATATCAGTAGTATGATGGCCGCATGCAAGATTTATAGAAATTCTAATTCTTTTACCTTGCGGGTTATTTTCGTATAACGTTTGCTCTACTATAGAATATGCATTATTAATTACATCTGGAAGATTCTTTGATATTAGTTTTAAATCTTTTTGTGCATATAATCGTTCTAGTCTACGTATATTGTCCACAAGTGATTGACTTTTAGTTAGAGCATTTTTTGCAACTGTAAGTAATGAAAAAATCCTTTCGTTGTTTTGGGATAAAGCATTTGTATTTTTATTCTTTTCAAAAAGTGAAGTTACGAGGTTCAAACTACTTCGTATTATCTGATGATAATTTCCTATATCGTGGGAGATTACATCAAATAAAAGTTCGGAGTGCTTTTTTTCTTTTATGATTCTATCATAATTTTCTTTTTCCTCCCATATCATATCAAAACAATAAGATGTATTTTTGACTATAGAGACGTTATTTGAATATACCCAATCATTAACAGAAAAAATAGTATTGCTGTCTTTATTATTCTCTCTATTATTCTTCTTGTTATCGTATTGTTGTTGCTTTTGTATATCAATTGAAAAAGAAAAGATATCCTTCTTGTCTCTAATAAAGAACAATGAATTTGCCGAGGTTTTAGGCAATGATAGTTTTATCGATTTATGCCCCACGAAAGGAACCAACTGTTTCGTTAGCCTCCCACTGTCCTCATCAAGTGGGCATAACAACCTGATGATGATATTCTTGCTGAGTTTCTGTGATATTATATAGTCAATTACCTTGTAGTATGATAAGAATTGCAAGGATGCAGATCCAGGCAACATTATATCCAATTCGGATTCGACTGATTGTATAAATTCAGATAATGCATCAAGGAATTTTTTGTCTATTTTTGGTGGATTGTTATTGGTATTATCTATATGCTTGTTATATTCATACATCTTTTGTATTTACTCTCGAATATTGTAATCGCGTACTCAATTGATCTAATTTTAAAACCGTCAAGCCTATAAAAATATCTATGTGCTCGTTATGACTTTGTTCTTGTATTGTATAACTAGCATGTAATACTACATAGAAAGGATCATTATTACAGGGGTTGTATGAATATACTGTGTAGTATATTCGAGACATTTAGCTCTTGTAGCTATTATAACTGACGACCAGACCTGCTGGAATAGCATTTACTTACCACAAGAATCCCCAATCATCGCTTGAGGGTTCAAATCTCTTAAGCCTAACTGATGTTAACCGATATCGACCGCAGTTATACACAATCATGGCATAGCCTAACCTAACCGAGGTTAACCGATACAATTAGCTAGTCCTATCATCATCATAGTATAATGAAGAACTAGTTCTTTGTTTCATAATAATAGTCAATCAATACTGTCTGTCCTATTTTCATCAGTCATAGCTATCCATACATCAATCATACCAAGCTAAGCCAGGCTAAGGACTTAATAAGCTACTAGATACAAACAAGCCAATAGTCGTTTTTAATTACAAACTTCAGATATAGTAGTAAGTTAGTTTAGTCAACCAAATTACTTATCGATCATTATTTATTGTTTAAGAACAGATGTTATTATATGAGCCTTTATGGCTATCGTGTTATCATATTGCACATATTATGGTGTAACTCTAGTTCATAACTAATGTTAAAAACACGCTGAATATAAAAATATAAAACTATTTATCTACGACTATTAAAGCCACATTATTCTATATTGGTCTGTATTCCAACTGGTACTGTTGAGACTTGCATGATTAAGAGACAGAATAATAATATTCTGTATGGCTCAGCATCATATAGATATGATATTTAATTTACATTACAATTTTATGTATTCAGTTATTGGCCTAGATACAGTGGTTCTGCTGCTTCATTATACATCCTTGCATCAGGTACCGGAGAAATTAAAGACTTTATTTGTACACAACACTGGAGAAATTTTACACCTTTCTGCGTAGTTTTGTAAATTAAATTATCTTCACTGTCTCTATCACTAGTCAACAAACTATGAGAAACAAGAGTATGAAAATAGAATTTCATTTGTTCCGAACTTAGATTAGCTTTATACATGATGTGTGTTTTTTTTACACCACCATCAACAGCAGAAGCAAGTATGTCGTAAATGATATCTACTTTACTCCTGTTTTTAAGTTCTAATTTACTCATATGTATAATATATACAATTGTTATCCTAGTATTTACTAGTTCCTAAAGTCGTTTCCTGCAATTATTTGATGAGAATTTGGTAAATGATTTAGCCGATTGACAACCTCAGTTATGGATATATATATATTATATGACTACATAGTAATTACCTCTGAGCCAATGGACTACCTTGGATGCCTTTGCATTGTAGTCAACGCAATATTTAGATTGAATCTGCTTGAAAGCCTTATTTATAAGGGTCTTTTTATAGCAAAACATGAAACGCATAGAAGCTATTGTAGCTAGTGAAAAAGTGTTAGACGTAAATGAGGCTTTAAAGAATGCCGGAGTCGGCGGATGCACTATTCTTGATGCAAAAGGCAGGGGAAAAGGAGAAAAACCAGTAGTCGAAACTGGCAGAGGAACTGGAAGATATACGTCAGAATTTTCAGTTAGAGCTGCTATCGTCATAATAGTTGAAGACTCTGATGTAGATAAAGTTATCAAGACTATAGTGGATACAGTGAGTACTGGTTCCGCAGGTGATGGAAAGATTTTTGTATCGCAAATAAATGAAGCTGTTGATATAGGTACAAAGAAACGTGGCCAAACCGCCATAGTATAGAATATTCGTAATACAATTCCATTCTCTTACACATATGAACTGGTAGATATTCACGAGAAGAATTTTTTAGTCTCTCCTAGTGTTAGTACTTCTGCTGGTGCTGTTTTCACGACTATTGGTAAATCACATACGACTTTACCAATAGATAAGCAATAACGTTGTGGCAACGTCCTAACAATTGAACGTATGGTTTCATTATCAGCCAACGAGACTTTTGAGATTTTGTCCAAATCTGTATCATTAGTAAAGTTGAACAGAAATATGTTGTCCACTTGACGATATATTCCATCGCCTATGACGTCAGGTTGATTGGTAATGAATGTTGTATAGATTCCAAAATGTCTCATCCTTGTGATTATATCTTCCCAATATGTGTCTCTAACATAGAGATGGGCTTCCTCAGCAAACAAAAAGATGGGTGGTATTACCAATTTCTCAAGCAAGTCAATAAGTTTGCTCAGAACTAGTTCTACAATCATTCTTCTTGCAATAGCTGTTGATTTTCCCATGCTAATTATTATTGCAGCCCCCTTATGCTCTTTTGATATCACATCTTCAAACTTTATCCCATGCCCGTCTTGACTGCTTGAAAATAAGCCCGATGACTGAATTACGTGATATCTAGATATAAGAGCATCTCTTACAAGCTCATTAATGTTCCATGTATTTATTGCATTACCAAATGCTTCAAGCTCTAATGTTTGTTTCTTTTCAAGATAATCCCAGATCCTAAAGAATTCACGTAAGGAGGCAGCTGGCATGTCAAGCGCATTTTTAAGCATGCTATACATAGCAGATTTGCCACAGTAAGCGAGTGAGAATTTTAATCCATATCCTGGCTCAAGTACAATTATCTGTTCATGAACTGAAGACGGGGAGCCGTCACTATTCCATGCTAGCCCTCCATACTCATTATTTAAATCAAATACAATGACAAATGCTCCATGTTGGACCAATGTTTTCACAAGGATCTTTGAAAGATGAGATTTGCCAGATTCTTTTTTTCCGGTAATGATGTTTAATCTACCGTCAAGGTCTTCTGCATAGAGT
>JBKOWU010000220.1:0-8586 GCA_046724555.1 Thermoproteota archaeon
TGAGGTTTTCAAGCAAAATGTAAGATCCTGGCTTGGCAAAAATGATAAATAACAACAAGTTTTTCTGAACTCCTATACTAGTAGTTAAACAAAGCCTACATCATAAGAGATAAGTGGAATAAATTATCCTAGTATCAATTAGAATCCATAAAGCAGCAGTCGAATCCTTCAAAGATTAATGGATATACTTTTCTAGTTTTGGAATACTGAATAACAGAGACTATAAGAAAAAAGCCGGTGGAAGACAGTATTGCTGCTAGTGCCTCTACACTAATAAATCATGTATAAGACCACACACTTAAATTGCCTTTTGATTCAAGTTATCATATAAAGATAGTTTTATGAAAAATCCTTTCAAGGGAACTCCTGATTCAAATCCATATGGATATAGAGGAGCACCGAGTCAATCAAGGTCTATATTGGGAGCTAACAAGCTAAAAATTTTAGCAGCAATAGTGACATTTATTATAATAATTGTAGTAATGTCTGAATCTGTTGTCATTATACAAGCAGGACATAGAGGAGTTGTTCTTTATTTAGGAGCTGTTGAAAATAAAGTATTAGGAGAAGGATTACATTTTATCATACCATTTGCTGAACAAGTTATACAGCTAGAAGTACGTACGCTTAAATTCCAAGCTGATGCGTCAGCTGCTTCAAATGATTTGCAAGAAGTAGCAAGTGTAATAGCTTTAAACTATCATATTGATCCTAGCAAAGCTAACGCAATTTATCAGCAATTAGGTGCAGATTATACTAGTAGAATAATAGCACCTACAATACAAGAATCAGTTAAAGCAAGTGTTGCAAAGTTCAATGCAGAAGAGCTGATAACAAAGAGAGAGACTGCAAAGGCTGTAATAGCCCAAGCTATTCGCAATACTCTTTCTGCAAGAAATATACTAGTTGAGACTGTGTTTATAACCGACTTTAAGTTCTCGGAAGCATTTGCAAGTCAGATTGAACAAAAAGTAGTAGCATTTCAAAAATTCTTAACTGAACAAAATAATCTGAGAGCTGTACAGGTAGTAGCTAATCAGACAGTTGTTCAAGCTCAAGCACAAGCTAGATCGAATGTTGCTAGGGCAGAAGGAGAATCGCAAGCAATTAAGGTTATTACACAGCAATTAAGACAAGACCCACAATATCTGCAATGGCAATCAATTAATAAATGGAATGGACAATTGCCCTATTCGCTTGGTGGAAGTAGTGGTGGTGGTGGTGCAACTCCATTTTTCCAGCTGCCAGTGCAACCACAACAACAATTGTCACAAAATCAAACTAGATGATAAGATATAGAAATAAGAATCTCAACGAAAGGTCCTGCTAAATCAATTGAACTAAAGGTAACAATCAAATAAACTTATTGTATAAGTTAACAATTCTCTCTTATACATAAGTTTGAGGGTTGTATATACTAGATATTATAGTATACACTAGTGGGTCAATAAGGGCATCATATTCGATAAAGCTAAAAATCTGAACCACGTAATATTTACGAAGGAAATATCTGAATTTTGAGCACAAAAACTAAATCTGAGCAATTGCAATGGCGTAGGTCCAAGGTAGCTATGTTAGGACATTGCAAAATGATACTGGAACAGGAGCCTGGAAAAATTGCTATTAATCCAGACAAGTTTGTCAAACTAATAACTTCACTTTGGACTACCGTTGACAATGATGGAACTCTAGATAAGGAAGCAACATCATATAACGACGTATTTGATGTTTTTAGACTAGCATTGAAGTTTTATCATTATGAAGAAAAGGATGATGAGTACTAGCGAGCAGATTGTAACCTGCACATAATTGTTTAGCTGTAACAAATTTACATAGTCTCTATATTGTTGCCGCTGATTCCATGAATAAATCTAATGCTTTATAGTCAAAAGGATCCTGAAATGCAAGAAAGAATTGATCCACTCCTGCATTTGTATACTCCTTGAGTTTCTTTGCTATTTCATCAGGTTTTCCAACAAGGCCGTGTTTGAGTATCTGATGAGCCACACCAGGGCCTCTTTCCATAGCAAATATTCTTTTCTTATATTCCAAGTCAGAATCAGAATCAGCAATAATAACATCTAATTCAATCGATCTGCTTATTTTTTTGCTTCTGTTAATACCATTATCATTACTATTGAACTGTTTAGATATATCATCAAACTTTTTGTTTAATGAAGCAAATTGCTCAGGAGTGATGTAGGATGATTCCCACATATCTGCATATTTAGCAGCTATCTGCATAGTCTTGTTTCGCTTTGCAGCAATTGTTATAGGAATTCTTTTTTGGTTTATTGATGTTGTTTTCTGCAACGTTGCTCCCTTTACCTTGAAATACTTTCCTTCAAAGATGACACTTGTTTGTTTATTCCACAATGCATGGAGAACCTGTATACCTTCCTCAAGTATTGATACCCTTTCTACATTATTTGGATAATCTATACCATATGGATGCCACCACTGTGAGGACCATTGGAGAGTTGCTCCTGCGCCTGTTCTGAATTCTAATCTTCCATTAGAGATTTCTTGTAATGTCGTAGCCTGTTTTGCTAAAAGAAAGATGTTTCTATATTGGGGTAACAAATATGTCATAACAGGTCCTAACTTTATTTTGTTAGTTAAAGCTGATAAATTAGAGATTATAGTCCAGCAATCTAAATCAATATCTGCTAATGATTCACCATAATAGAAACCATGGTATCCTAACTTCTCAGCTAATATACAAGTATCCTTAATTTTGTTATAATCTGTACCCCAAACTTCTAAGCAAAAATTAGGGTTATTATTAGTACTTCCATTACCTGATTTCATTTTCAATCTTATTAATTTCGACTTATATATGAGGTTCAATCTTGATTGGTTACATAATAAGGCTAGCACTGACTCATGCTACGTCATCAAGAGGAAAAACTGATTTTATGAGTATAAATAAAATGTATCAATAGAGCAACAGTATGAGACAAGAAGCTAAAAAGACAGCAATTATTACTGGTAGTAGTAGAGGTATAGGCAAAGAAACAGCCATAATATTAGCAAAAAAGTCAGTAAATGTAGTCATTTGTTCTAGGACTCAAAGTGAAATTAATTCTACTGTGGAAGAAATCAAGAAGCTGACTGGTATTTCTGGTGTTTTGGGTATAAGATGCGATGTAAGCATACCATCTCAGGTTAATTCTCTTGTCAAATCGGTAATGGAAAAATTTGGAAGCAATAACATAGACATACTTGTAAATAACGCTGGAGTTGCATTTAATACAAAACTAATAGATATATCCGAGCAAGAATGGGACCAAACGATAAACAGCAATTTAAAGGGTGCTTTTCTTTTTACAAAGGCCGTTCTTCCATACATGATTTCAAATAGATCAGGAGTAATATTGAATGTAAATTCTGGTGCTGGCAAAGCGGGTTTTAGTAATTTATCAGCTTACTGTGCAAGTAAGTTTGGACTTGTAGGCTTAGCAGAAAGCCTAGTACTAGAACTTAGCGAATATCAGAATATCCGAGTATTGACAATATTTCTTGGAGAGGTGGCAACAAAAATGTGGCAAGAATATGATTTTAGTTATTATCAGAGAAATAAGAGCAAAATGCTTCAGGCTAAAGATGCGGCAGTAAAAATTGCTGAAATGATATTTGATACTAAGACCTACAAAAACGGAGATTCATTTGAAATGTACAGCAGTGATATTTGAGTCAATTCACTAGACCATAGCACCCATAGCCCTATCGGGTAGAACCATAACAATAATAATAGATTTCTATCATGTTCTGTAATTATTAATGTATTTCTGTATCTTCGACTCTTTCAATCCATAAAGCAAATGAATGCTGCTGTCTTAATGCCTCATAGTTATATTATTCTAATGCTTTGACCGTAGCTATTTTTCTTTGTTCAAAGATATTTTGTAATTGTTTGTAAGCATAGCCTTCAAATAACTTTCCTAATATGCCATATGGTAATTCAAATTCAACCTCATCTATTATTTCTGTTTGTTTTCCATCCATAATATTATGAAATTTGTGCTTGTGTCTCCATTTTTTGAATGGACCTTCTAACATTTCATCTGCGTATTCATATTTCTTGAGGAATGTAATCCTTGAATGCCATGTCATTTTTCTCCTTATTTTTATTGCTTCAAATATTTTACCGCTCACCCATATTTCCTGTCCTTCAACAATATTTTCACTAGTAGTTTTAATGATCTGAAGGTCGATCTGCTTTGGTGTTATTACTTCTAGATGCTTGACATTTGTATAAAAATGCCAAACTCTTTCTATAGAGCTTTGAACAACAAATGATTGCCTAAATATTCGCAAATTATATCTAGGTATATTGAGCTGGTAGGAATGTTAACCATGTTGTTGCAAGTTTAATCAAGGTCGAAGGTTCTCTGAACATATCCTTTGACCATTCAAAATCTATGAAAATCTGCTCTTTTCATCTTTGAACCACACTTTGGACAAGCAATTTCATTGTGTCTTGTTCCGCAAGTAATGCAAGAGTAACTGCTTGATGAATTACCAAATATTGCATTCATTCTCTTAATAACTTTCTTTCTGAAATGAAAGTTTAACAAAATGAAAGCTGTTATCGCTAATGGTATAGACAGAGGAAAAGGAGTATAAAATAAAATAGCGAAGATAATGCCAAGAGAAATCCCTACCCATAATAATGATCCAGAAAGATACTGCTCATTAGTATTCATATGGTATTTCTTAAAGCTATAACAGCTATTATTGCATTTTCCTTCTCATTTTATTATCTAACATGTGTTAACTGTTTATATATAGGCTTGAAATTTTTTGAAGATGACGGACAATTTTGATGTTGAATTCCTCAAGCAAGCTCTGTTATCAAATACTCTTTGCTTTGAATGAAGCGTCAAATGCCATACTATTTGGGAGACTGTTGATCCGGGGTTGACCACCAAGAACTAATTTGGTTGTCACAGGTGCAAATGTAGATAATAGGATCGCTCTCTATAGATAAGACGTGATACTCATACGCAAAACCATTATTGCTCCAATCTTCTGTCTTAAGTATTTGCATTGTTTACACCACGTTAGAACGCTTGTCACTTTTAGCAAGTGAGTTCATCCCTGTCATCTTCATAGATTGTACATCCCCATTAACTTGCTCAAATCCCAAATCATATAAAAGCTGTCTAGACTCTTTGTTATCTGGAATATTTTTTATTCTAAAGTAATTATTATCGCTGTCGTGAAGGATTGCGAAAAGACCAGAAATAGCAGCTCCTGCAAATACTGGTTTTACTTTGCTGTTGTTAATGCCATTGTCATTATTATTGGCTGCAAATACACTTTTCAGTTCTTCTAGACCTTCCTTTTGCTTCTTTCTGTTAAGTCGTATCCTTCCTACATCAAGGAACCCATTATTGTCATCATTATCATTATTGTTTTTATTGCTATCTCCTCCTAATCGTTCCTCTTTTTTTATTTTATTGACATTCAAATCATTTACCAATGATTTTCCTGGTAGCTTTATATTGCGTGTACAATCACAAAACTCACACTCCATAGTGCATTGGTCTCTTAAACGTGCATCCTTAACTTCGATAACCTCATCAAAATATTTGTTTAATACTGGAATCTCCATAGCCATGGGATATAATCCACCCTCTAGGCAATAGCATACTTCTACGAAATGTACTATATCATTTTCGTCTATTGTTCCTTCTCTTAATGCAGTCTGCATACCTTCATAGAATACATTGCCACGTGCTAAGGAACCAGATTTTATGGAATCAGCTAATTTATCCTTTGCTTTGGAATTTAGCTTACATTTAATGTAATATCGCATATTAGTCTTATAATTGATTTAATTATACACATTCGACATTTAAGCATTCAGAGACAGAGATAGAATTATGGACCTTTCCTTATGTGCCCAATATACGAGAAAAAGGCAGATAAGCAAAACAACCGACGCCTGTACCTGCGGTGACAGAAACGTGCAGCTCAGAGCTATAGATATAATGATCTTCTCATTATAGAGGTCTAATGGTGTTCACTAACTGTGATTGAGCTTGCTTGAAAGGCTAGCGTGTATAATCCATATCTAATAATGTCTTATAACAATTATATTTATCAATTAGTAATGGTTTGTAACTGTTATCATTATGAAATATCGAAGCAGAACGGAAATAATTGCTTTAATTTTGGAGACTGCCAACGGAGGCGGGGTTAATAAAACAAAGATAATGTACAAAGCACTTTTATCATATCCTCAGCTAAAAGAATATTTATCTGCTCTAATAGAAAGTGGTCTACTAGATTATCACGAGGGTATGCAAATCTATAGAACAACAGATAAGGGAAACCGTTTCTTACATATATATAATCAGATTAGTGAACTTATTACTATGAAAACAAAAAAAGATATAATTTTATAACCTGCTTCTTTGCTCGGTGCTTATCTGATAATTAAAGCTTGACTATATCTGCATACTAGCATAGTAGTCATGTTTGTGATTTTCTTTAATTTTGCTATCCATATCTTTCTGATTTTACTATCCATTTTCCTGATTTTGATCCTAGTTCTATGTGACCAATAAGAGTTCCACTACGATACACTTTTCCAAATTCACTACTAAGTCCAAAAAATGATGAAAGAAGATTGCCTTTTTTGTGATAACCTGCCTCTAACACTTTCATGTTTAATTTGCTGCTTGCTTTTAGCATGATACTACGAGCAGCAGACCAATCACCTTTCCAAGATATGAATTCAAAATTACCAAATCTTATAGTAGGTAGCAAATATCCCTCTCGTTTTACTTGTAAGCTTTTGTTGTTTTTCTTGGCATAAGAATTCATCCATTCTATAGCCTTATCTACCTTTCCTTGTTCAACTGCAAAGTTATCAGCTCCTGCCAATTGTTAATGCAAAGTTCTTGAATTTCAAATATATATTATTTTTAATTAAACCAAATCAAAAATAATGAAAATGAAATTTCTTACACCT
The DNA here is from genome assembly GCA_046724555.1 of Thermoproteota archaeon. Classification (GTDB taxonomy): domain Archaea; phylum Thermoproteota; class Nitrososphaeria; order Nitrososphaerales; family Nitrososphaeraceae; genus JAFAQB01. The sequence continues at coordinate 6,986 of JBKOWU010000220.1, forward strand.
GCATACTTGGCAGGATGTTTGAAATACATAACAAAATCTTTTAGTAAGATCATACATATTAATCGTTAGCAGCAGCAGCTAAATCAAATCAGCTCAGCAATCCTGATGAACAACAGTCATATCCATATATTACATATGTCGCATGTATCAAAATTCTAATAAATCCCAGAGGTAGCAATAGAGGCTCAGTTTCAGTTGAGCCAGGGCATTCTATGTTCGATAGCTATCTGCGACCACATCAGTATTTTCTTTTTGCTACTACCGAGAGCAGCCTTACCTTCATCGGCCCCTGGGTTTTCCATTACTTTGAGGAGTTTGACTATAGCCTTTTCTTCGACGAGTAATTTCATTATTCTTTCTACGGCTACATCATTTATTCCCATTTAGAACAACTAACTCGCCGACTTGATTATATACTCGCAATAAACGTAGTCCCTTTTCTGTTGTTCTATAGTGTTGTCTTACATCTTCATATTCTATTAAACCGTTTTCTATTAAAACTGCCAAGTATTCCTTTAATTGTGCATACGACAGAAATGCCTTGTACATTATTTTTGTCTTGGTAGCTCCACCATTTGCTGCTTCTAGGATCATTTCAGCTATATCGGTTCTGCTTCTGTATTTCATTACAATCAAATAGCAAATGAATATTAAGTATTTATGTTAGACCTAAGTTTGTGCTAAATATAATATTAGTTTCTATCAAACAAAACAAGTCTCGTGTGACAGATTATCTAATGGTAGTCAGTTCTAATTGAATATAGAAACTGCCTTTTTTTATTATATTTGTCAATAGGAAAAAGTTACATGATGCCAAAATCTACCCATGAATATGCATACGTATTCTATAAAATAATTGACAGCCTTGCTAGATCACAGTTTGGAAGTCTAAATAGAATACTTTATTCAAAAACTCCCATGAGAGATCTTTCCAATCAAAGTCAAGGCAATATAAGATGCAAATATAACCTCCTAAGAAAGAGAAACAAGAAACACAGACTGGTTCAATGGACTATTAAATATCGGAATATACATGCAAGTTTTTGGTTAACCATTTTGATTCATGGTCAACCATTTCGACTTGTTTTTGTTTCAAATATCTACCAGTTACATAGTCGATTTGTCACTTAGATATCCGCCACTTTTTATAGATAATTATGTAATTTAGCCTGACTCTTACTCTTCTAAATCTATGGATACCAATTCATCCATTCTATTTTGGATCTCCAAAAATTGTATACCTTTCTCTGTTGTTCTATAAACTCTCATCCCATCTTCATATTCTATTAGACCATTTTTCTGTAAGACTGCCAAATATTCTCTTAATTGGGAAAAAGACAGAAATGCCTTGTACATTATTTTTGTCTTGGTAGCTCCACCATTTGCTGCTTCTAGAATTAATCCAACTATATCGGTTCTGCTTCTGTATTTCATTACAATCAAATAGCAAATGAATATTAAGTATTTATGTTAGACCTAAGTTTGTGCTAAAGGTTCTATTCATTTGCATTGAATCTATCAATCTGTTATATATAATTTGTATAAGAAATGTCCCTTGCTCAAGAAGAAATTATCGAGATTATTCTGCCTCACAACATTCC
>JBKOWU010000009.1:0-1628 GCA_046724555.1 Thermoproteota archaeon
ATCTTGCAAGACGAGTTCCACGCTCAATATTGTTAGTCCATATGCTTGCTCCCAAACCGAACTCTGTATTATTTGCTTCATTAATAGCTTCATCCTCGTTATTGACTATAATAATAGGTGCCGCAGGTCCAAATACTTCATCTTTTACTATATCCATTTCATGATTTACATTTGAGACTATGGTAGGTTCATAAAAATATCCATTTCCTTCAATCTCCTTTCCTCCTGTCAATACTCTAGCACCTTTGGTCTTTGCATCTTCTACCTGTTTTGACAATGCATTCCTTTGATTCTGTCTAACCAAAGGTCCTACAGTCGTCTTTGAATTCATCGGATCACCCACAACCTCTGCTCTCATATTCTCCACAAATAACTTGGAGAATTTTTCAGCAACGTCCTTAACAACAATAAATCTTTTTGCTGCAATACAGCTCTGACCAGTATTGAGTAGTCTTGCTTGAGCTGCCATGTGTGCTGTCTGGTTTAGATCTGCATCTTCAAGGACCACGAATGGATCGCTACCGCCTAATTCTAAAACGAATTTTTTTAAATCTTTCGTCGCAAGCTCTGCAACTCTTCTCCCTGTATTAATGCTACCAGTAACTGAAACTGCATCTATTTGTGATTCTATTAGTGCTTCGCCCGCTCTATAATCTCCTATGATAGATTGAAACACATGATCTGGAAATCCTGCATCTTTGAATGCATCTTCAATTTCTATAGCACTACCCAATGATATACTAGAATGCTTAAGAATACCTACGTTGCCTGCTGTCAACGTAGGAACGGCATATCTCATAACTTGCCAGAAAGGAAAGTTCCAAGGCATTATACCAGCTACTACTCCTAGAGGCTCAAAGGAAACGAAACTTTTACGAAATTCTGTTGGGATGAGCTCGTCTCTCAAAAACGATTCTGCATGATCGGAGTAATAGTCGCAAACCCATACACATTTTTCTATTTCCGCTATTGATTGCCTTATGGGTTTGCCCATCTCCTCTGTAATAAGACTTGCGTACTCATCTTTGTTTTTTCTCATAACCCTGCCTAAGCTCCTTATATAGGCAGTGCGTTCAGAAATATCCAGTTTACTCCATTTTTGGAAGGCTGCTCTTGCACTTTTGACCTTCTGTGCAACTTCTTCACTGCTGATGTTATTATAAGTTGCAATAACCCTGCCAGTAGCGGGATTTATTGTTTCAATTGTATCAGACATATTCTATCATAAATATAAATATAATATAAATGCAAATTTCAAATCAGCAATGCTAATTATATAAACTAAAATAACAGGCAGGCTCACAAAAACTCTATAAGTAGCTAGCAAGCGTTCTTCTACAGCATTTATCCCGAGCGAAATTATCTTGTATTGAGTTGGTACAGTTAATGAGTTGGAACTGAATTAGGTAGTATACGGGAATTTCCATTTGTAAGAACCACATAACTTGATCTGCTGTTGTAGAATTATATCAAAAAATACGTCTTAAAAAACATGATGTACTATTCTGCTTAACTCTGCATTGGGTAATTCCCTCAATCTTTTTACTTCCCTTTCTTCTTTGCGTTCAGCACGTTGTATTTTTGATAATCTATCATAATGATAGCGTTTGACTACATATAAATCCCCA
>JBKOWU010000181.1:0-5523 GCA_046724555.1 Thermoproteota archaeon
TTCAAGTCGCGAAAGCATTTGTATGAATATGGAAGCTTTCGGCTCTTCTTCTAATACTAATCAGTATCGTGACTATCTCTGAAACTTTAAAACTTTAGTGCTAGCCTAAAAGCATTAAATATATCGTTATATGGTGTAGCTTCTTTATCCAATACCCCATAATTATCTACTGCAGTTCTCGATGCAGTAATGAGTTTATTAAATTTCTCTGGTGTCCGAAAATCTGAAGGATAAGAATTCTTACTGTTTAGTAGAATTCTTACTGTTTACTAGAATTCTTACTGTTTAGTAGAAGGGTATTTTAGACTTGTCTGCTTGCTCATAACTTGAGATCTGACTGAGACCAGAGATTGGTCAATTTGATATACTGCCAGCTTATCTTTTCCAAGTAAATCAAACTTTTGGAGAATTGTGTGAAATAATGTTTCCTCTTCTATTTGTTCAGTTACAAACCACTGCAACAATGAGTATGTAGAGCGATCCTTTTCTTTTTCAGCCATGTCAACTAGATCATAAATAGCCTTGGTTACCAGTTGCTCGCTCTTTAGGCCAAATTGGAAAGTAGATTCCAGAGATTCGAAACTACTCGGTGGTTTTTCAATTGCTGGAATTATCGCCTCTGCTCCAACACCATTCAGATAATGGATAAGTTTTAGCATATGTCCATTTTCTTCTGCAGCTTGTTCGAAGAAGAAGGCGGCACTTCCATCATATCCGATTCTCTCACACCACGATCCGATTGCAATGTATGCATTTGCAGATGATGCCTCGTAGGAAATTTGATCATTAATTGCTTTTGCCATTTCCATTGAAATTCGCATTATAGTAATCAAGGCTTTTTGATTATCTATATATTTTGCTTCACATGGTAATGGATACAGAATATAAGTTAGCCGATAGCCAAACACCCAGACTATAATCTTGGACTTTTTATACGCTTTTGTTTAATAGAGGTTAAGGAAATTTAAGTGTGGAATTGCGGATTTTTATTATAGGAATGTATAGTGACTGAGTGTCACTGCCGATATTATCTACAAAATTGAATTCACCACTCAATCGCTTTAACTCGATGAATTTCTTGTTTGGCATCTCAGTCTGTACAATGTAATTGATTATAATTCCTCCACTAGCTCCAGTAAGGATGAATAGAATGTCTTGATTGCTGTAGTTGATATAGTAAAGCATTGGAGTTAAACCCAAAGATGATTGAGCAGAATATACTATCACTTTGAGCAAGTCTTCTAGGGTTTCATATTGTAGGAAGATGGTAAATCTCTCTTTGATTTGTGACATATGAACCTATCACAGAGTGTCTATATATCAATCTATTACCTGAATTTTTGTGATTATGTTCCTCCTATACAGGATATAATGCTTGGACTCGCTTGCCCTGTTGTATTATTGATAGTTATTGTATCTAACTAAAGCCTACAGATTGATTAACCTTAATCATATGTAAAACTTCAAGGCCAGTCTAAATGCATCAAATATATCTTCATATGATGTAGATTCTCTATCTAGTGTTGCATCGTTATCTAGCGCAGTTCTTTAATGAAGTGGAAACTATTCTCTTATAGTTTCCTCTGTAGATTTTGTAAAAATACTTGCGATATAGATATGCTATCCAACGAGTAACTTCCCATTTTATATATGATTACTACATTATAGTTGCATATATGATAAGATATTATATTGACAACGAAGAAGAAATACATGAGTAAGCTTGAAGGAAAAGTTGCAGTTGTGACCGGCATAACTTGTGGCATAGCTAGAGAAACATCTTATCTCCTTGATCTCTAATACTTTGATCTCTTTTTAGTTTTTCACATACTCTAGAGAATTCTTTGGATACATGTTCGTCTAACCGCAATGGATTACTTGTATCTATCTTCTAGATCATTTCCATACTTCTGAGTTAGTTTGTGTACTTTAGGATTAATGATAAAACTGCAATATGGAGCATCCTGATGCTTCTCATAATAATTTTTATGGTAGTCCTCTGCAACATAAAAATTCTTAAAAGGAGTAATTTCGGTCACAATAGGATTTTTGTAAATACCTGTTTTTTCAAGATCTCTTTTTGACTTCTCAGCAATCTCTTTTTGTTTTTGATCATGATAAAAGATTGCAGATCTATACTGTGTGCCGACATCATTGCCTTGTCTATTAGGGGTAGTTGGATCATGCGTATGCCAGAAAACATCAAGGACTTTTTCATAGGGTGTCACTGTCGGATCAAATTCGATTTGAATTGACTCGGCATGTCCTGTTTTTCCTGTACATACTTTCTCATAAGAAGGATTTTCCACTATTCCTCCTGAATATCCCGGTAGAACAGATTTGACACCTTTGAGTCTTTTGAAGATTGCTTCGCTACACCAAAAACATCCATTGGCAAGCGTTGCTATTTGCGTAGTATCATTATTATTAATGTTATTATTGTTATTATTCATGTATTATTATTTTAGGAAGCTCCTTTCCTTTTGGTATAAAAAGTATAGATGACGAATTGACACATTCCCGAGTATCTTTATCTGTCAAACCTTCCCCTAGAAATTCATGTCCCAAATGCCCACCACAATTTGCACATTGTATTTCCATTCTTATTCCATCAGGATCTGGTACTCGCTTTAGTGCATTTGGGAAGCTGTCATCAAAGCTTGGCCATCCACATCCCGCATCAAACTTACTTTTAGATGAAAAAAGAGGTGCATTACACCTTCTACAGATATATGTTCCATCTTTATAGAAATTCTCATATTCGCCTGTGAAGGGAATTTCGGTTGCTTTATGTACAATGACCCTTTCTTCCTGTGGGTTTAACTTATTATAATTCATACATGTATGATCTCCATATACAACTTAGCAGCGTATTTTGAATGTCCTACCAATATAATGTATATCTACAAAACTATTCTAATATAACTTTTGATCTATTCCTACTCGCTCAAAGCATTTATCATCTATTAATTGGCAATAAGATCCTAACAGAAAGAGGCAAAAGAATAGATGCCAACAATGACAACAAATACAATTCCATACTATAATTAGTACTTTTGTACCTGCGGCTGCTGCTCAACAGCAATTGTGGGTCACGTACTATTAGAGCGACTCTGGTATGCCATACCATCATTTCCTACTGTGAATGATTTTGAAATATTTGAGTGTCGTGATGTGAGTAGCGAGTATCTAAACCATTGTGGGAAACTTCGTTCATAGCATATCTGTTCGATAATTTAATGTACCGTCATTAGAGTATGTTCTGGAATCAGTTTGAATTGTAGAGTGTTGTTGGTCATCCTTCCATCCATAGCAATGTAAGAACATCAAGTGGGTAACAAAACCTCCAATAGAAAGGTCGTAGTACTTTGCGATGGACCTGATTGCAGTCGCATTGTTCCACCCTCTATTATGGGAATGATATTGAATGAACTATACGTTAATTATTATTAGAGTCATCTATACTTTATTTCTTTAACTATTATATTAAACATCAATATAAAATAAAATTATAAAAAAGGGTCGTTAAGTTAGTAAGAGTGGTATTCTACTTTGTGCAACTTTAATAGGCTACGGTTTGCAAATGAGATTAGACATTTTTCGCATTTCCATCTACTATTATTGTTTATTCTTGCTATTTCTTTATTATATGCAGCAAGATAACTGGATTGTTCGTTTGCTGCTTGTCTGGATTCCATGGTTTGGAATTCGGTTGTTGTAGTAGTCTTTAATATATTGCTTGTTTGCAATTGGTTGAGTTGATTGTATACCTCTAAGAAATGCACACCTTTTTCTCTAATTGTATAAATTCGCTCTAGTTTGTGGTATTCTATTAAGCCCTTTTCCATTAAAGACGCCAAAAATTGTTTTAACTGTACGTGCGTTAGATATGCTTTATACATTATCATTGTTTGAGTTGTTCTGTTCGTATCGACTATGGCCTCTAGAACCAGAGCAGCTATTTCCTCTTTACTTCGATGTTTCAAATCATTATACCTCTAAACGAATATAGTACAATCAAAGGAAAGAATGTACGAGTTAATAACAGTAACTCATATAGAATGTTTACTCATCAAGCAATGGGTGCATGTCGCTCATGATGTTGTTGTAATTCAATACAATAGTTATTACTTTTGCATCGCATGATTAACCTTTTTTCTTTTTTAAATCTCAAAAACCTCTTCATTGATATTGCTACTACCCTTAGCAGTAGTCTATTTTCTTTGCCAATTCAACAACCTTTGGATTAGAAAGCATTTGGTTATATTGTTCTAGTTCTGATCCATCTCTGATTATTATTCCCTTTTTCCTTGTAAAAGCTGAACCAGCAGCAGTATTTGTTGGAGGATTGATTTCTATAGCTAAAGACTACGGATTTTGCTTAGATGCAGTTTTAAGAGAAATACTCCTTGTATATTAGTGGCTCTCTTTCCCAATTTTAAGAATTGAGCTATTTTATCGGTGGTACGTGTTGTCATTGTACATACTAAACTAACAACATCCGACGTACATGTATTTACAAGCAAGGTTCTAGATACATACAGACACTTCAGCCAGCATCATTCTTCTCATGATACTCATTGGAGCATCTGCAAAAATATCCTTTATATCGAAGACAATTTTCATGCCTCCCTTCCGAACATTTTACACATTCTGATGCTGCTTGGGATTCCGACTGAGCCATATCTGTATTCAATTGAAGTGCACGAATATTTTATACGTTTATCTATTTTTTATGCGCATTGATAAAGATAGTATTTGGTCTATTAATTACAAAATACCTATAATCATTTATTAGATTGAAATATCGCTTTTGATATTCTAGTAAAAGCGATTTGACATCTCCATAATAGAAAGGAAGAAATTATCGTTAAAGGGTAACGTACTGCCATTGAACAAGGCTAGATTATCTAGAATTTTCATGTTGGTAATAGGAAATAACAATTGGAGAAGACGTTGGCTTGATTTTAGGAATGGCCATAGTATTTATTTGATATTTTTAATGACATTTGCCACTTTCGTTACTATTCAATATCAATTGTTGATTGACAAAGCACCTTTTCTCAATTCAATTTTTAGCAGTATATGGATATTTGCTATTGTGTTTGTAGCAATATATATACCACTTGGGATGGCTATTGGATATTGGCATAGGAAAAGTCAATTCAGTGTGGAGGCCGAAGCCTTATTTAGTCAAAATCAGATTGGTGCAACAATGGATTTGTTTCTTATAGATTTAATTGATGGAAAAGTAACCGAAGAAGAGAAGCAGCGCATACGAAATTACTTATTAAAAGTAATGAAACGCAATTCCACGCCATCCATAAATGGTAATGGGGATACTAACAAATCAAATCAAGCTGACACTAAAGTCAATGCAGAAAGAGCGGAATAATTTATTGAAGTAATAGTAGAATAGATCAATTAATCAATAAAATATACAAAGAGCATAAGCAGAAAAGGAATACGTGAAAGATACTTTTGCATGATTTGCAAATCATTCTTCAACCAGTCTTATTTGAG
>JBKOWU010000365.1:0-24476 GCA_046724555.1 Thermoproteota archaeon
AGAGAATCCATATCAATTTCACCCTGTCTTCCAAAACATTGTACCTCTATGTCTCGTATCTTTTCTTTCAAGTCTATCCTTGATATGCCAATGTTAAACATAGCAGCATAATCTGATGCTTTCATTGAAATCATCTTCAGGGCCCATGACCTGAGACTTAGTGCAACAAAACCATCCCTGTTAAATATAGATGATCTAATATTTTCTATTATGCTCAAGTATTTTGAAGCATCTTCTAATTCTGCAAGGATCTTTTTCGATGTATCTATAGTTTCTTTTGCTTCCTGAACAGATCTTTGTGTCACTCCAATTCTTGTGTTGATCTCCAGTAGTTGATTTGAGAGTCTGGTGCGATTGAGCTTTGCATCTGTGTATCCTTGTACCTTTAGATCTTTTACTTGCTCTCTTATTTCTGTAATTTTTTCAGCTAGAGACTTCGAAAAATCATCTATACTCAACTTCATGGGATCTTCTTCTACCTTGGTAACGCTCTTTGGAAGTTTGGATAAACCAGATCTCTTCTGATCAAGTTCTTGCTCCAACTTTTCTATTTCATGAATAGATGTAATATAATTTGTTGCTAGAAAATTTTCTGCAGCATTAAGTTTCTTTTCCTTTTCTTCAAGATAAGATTCTTCTTTCTTTAGTTTGACCCTTTCCGCAACCAGATTCGTTTGATCATCTATTTTTGTTGTTATATCTTTTTGGATATGATTTAAGTCGAATATCTTGTTTATTGTAGAGATAGGCGAGGCGCACACAGGGCATTTACCATCCTTGATTTCTAATCTTTTACTACACTCTAACAGTCCCTTTAGTCTACCTGATTCTCCTTCATTATGAAGTATTTTCTGTTGTACATCGTCAATCTCTGCTTTTACCATTTGAAGGTTAATTTTAATCTCTTCTCTCTCTGAGACTATTTGTATCGATTTACGACTCTCTTTGGTAATACGCTCGAGTTTTACAATATCGCTTGAAATACAGTCCCTTTTTTCGTTCACATACTTTATAAGAGCATTCTCTATTGCGTTTAGCTCCCGTGTTCGCAAAATTAATGGTTCAATACGTTCAATTTCTCTTTCAAGTGCAAGCAACTTTGTATTTATCTCATTACTTTGATTTTTTAGCTGTTTGAAAAGTTGTTCTGCGTCATAAAGATCAGTCACTTTTTTATCTATCGCCTTTTTTATTGATTCGATTTGTTTATCATCGAATCCGCCGTTGTGATCGCGTAATCTTTCACGAAAGCCATTAATGATATCATTCATAGTATGATACGCAAGATCCAGTCTATCAATACCTATCAAACCGTTTAGAAGTTCCTTGAATTCCTTAGGTTGAGTTTCAATTATCTTGTTAAGCTCTCCCTGTTGAATGATTCCTGCAATTCTTAACTTCTTATAATTCATCCCCACTATCTTAGCAATCTCTGCACTCATTGATTCACCAAATTGCTTCCGTTCACCAGAAATTATAATCCGTTTATTGTTAACACTGTTAGCCGCATTGTTAGCGTCTGACATCAGCTCAAATTTTGCTGAGGTAGACTGTCCAGAACTTCCTATTTGTCTGCATGCAACATACTCCCGTGAGCCTATAGAAAAATTAAGGCTTACGGATGATGATTGACATCCTCTTCGTACTAGATTCTTATTTGATTTTCTTGTATGTTCTCCAAATAGAGCAAATGTTATCGCATCAATGATACTTGATTTACCTGAACCGTTATGTCCTACGAAAATTGTAATTCCTCTATTGAAGGTTAATGTAGTATCACTGTGTGAAATGAAGTTATGCAATTTTATGTCTTTTATCACACGATGACATCTCCATCAACTATCATGACTATGTTGTTTAGTATTATTGTAAGCTTTCCACAGAAAGTCTAATGTGGCACTTGCATCTCCACGGCCTGCCATAGGCAGTATCTCATTAAGCACAAGTGATGCTAAATGGTCAGATTTTAATACTTCCTTTACAAGCCTTTCCAGTTCATTATCGATATCAACTGGTCTTTCATCATAAACTAACGGAGATGAGCCTTGTTCTTCTATCGGTTTCCACATATAATGCAGACAAGAGTCATTTAGTTTTAAAAGTTGTGAAGCAACAACTTTAGAATCAATTTGCTTTCCTAGTATCTTTAACATCACCACTGGTTTCTTATCATGGTTCCGGGTTTCTTTGATGATATCGTTTAATTCTTCTGCAATTGATTTATAGCTAACCTTGAAAACTAACTGTGATCTTCTTTTATCTAATTTGACCCAGTTGGTTTCTACTTCTTGGGAAGATATATCTGTTAGAAAAAATCCTTTCTCAACTTGCTTAATTCCCTCACTTGGTGTCAGATCAATAGAACCAGGATAAGATATTAACCCATCAAGATAATCAAATCTCTTTTCAATATGATCATGGTAATGACCCATAGCATAATAGTCAATTCCTCTTGGGAGATCAGTGGAATTTAATTCTCCTGCGAAACTGTTAAAGTCCGTAAGACCCTGATGCAGAACTAGAATATTCTTGATACTCCTTCCTCCGTTGCCACTTTCCTTATTTTGTTTTGCTTTTTTTTCTGTCGTCTTGAATTGCTGTAATATACTTTCAATGTTGCTTTTTCTTTCTTTATTAAAACCGAAAATTGCTACGTTGTCATGCAGTCTAGGTTCATTTTCCTTTAACCTTGTCGCCAAACCAAGGTTGTGGAAGACATAAGGAATTGGAATGTCCTGCATTCTATTAATATCATGTTCCCCAAGGATGAAGTAAACAGGAATAGATTTTTCCTTGAGTTTTTTGAGCTGATTTGCTAATTTGATTATTGATGATCCATTTGGTCGTGGAGTATGAAAAATATCCCCTGCTAGAATGATTAGTCGAGCATGCTCCGATATTGATTTATCTATTGCTTCTTCGAATACCTCATAAATGTCTTCTTCCCTATCTTGCAGATTGAACTGAGAGTATCCAAGATGAATATCTGAAATATGGGAAATTAACAAATGAACCAGCCGTAGAATTATATCACATAACAGTATATCTGTTTTGATATTATGATGCTCATCATGATGATATTTGAACCTAGAGTATGTATTTTCCTGCTATAGTTATTATTATTATTACCATTGCTATGGATTACTAAATGATTCATACTGTAGATAATAAGAACCTGTTTAAACCTGGCTACCAATAGACAACATGAGAAATAGGTTATCCTAGTCGTAGACATATCCTTCTCTAATATAGGATTGGGTTGGCTCTCTAGCCATTTCCTCGTGAAGTCGATTGCTTTTCCATTCTGCTACCGGATCAGGATCGGCTCCCATCCATCTGTCCTTTGCTTCGTCAATTTTGGCAAATGATGGTAAATTCACCCACTGCCCCACTAAAAGAGCTTCGCCTGGATTAAGAGATGTAAGCTGCTCTGTGAGATTAGTGGTCAACGACTCACTGGTGGAGGCTATCTGGGTTTGGTCTTCTTGTTGTACAACTTTCATTATTGCCAATGAGCCTAGCTGACTCAATACATTCGAATCAATAGAGCGAGGGCGCTGAGAAACGACTATCAAACCCACACCAAATTTTCTCCCCTCTCGTGCAACTTTTGCAGCAAAATATTTCGTATCAGTGTATTCTTGTTTTGGAATGAATACATGAGCTTCTTCAACCACCACTAGTATAGGACTTTTGAATCTAACAAAACCACTTCCTTCACTATGTATTTGATTTTTTGCATTTTTCCGATCGGATAGAAGAGATTCTAAATAGAATGATATTGCTATATTTGCCTGTTTCTCGTTTAGCTCAAGTAAGCTGATTATATTAATTTTACCTTCCTTTATCATCGCGACGGGATCAGCGGCATCTGCATGCAGTATATTACTGAGTCTTCTCCGTGCTTCCTTGACCTTATCTCTGACCCGCTCTGCAGATGATTTATTACGCTTTTCTAGATGTTCTAAGTTTTTTATATTTTCTTCTAAAGTTTGCCAAAAGTCATCTCCTGTCTTCTTCTTGAGGTCATCATCGAATACCTTTGACAATATAGTTTTCTGAATGTCAGCAATATCTCTGATTTCTATAACATCTGCAAATTTATCAGCTGATAATAATCTTGGATTTATTTTAGCTGGGATCAAATTTGCATTCCTAATTCTGAGACCTTTGTAGTCATCATGGTAATCGAAAATGACCATTGTTCCAGGAATTTGTGATACTGCTTTTGCGATCAATGTGACAACATTGCTTTTACCCATCCCTGTCATGGCAAGGATACCAAGGTGTCTTGTAGCCACCTTATTTATGTTAATTTTGACACCGACATCTTTCTGCCTAAGTAATGTTCCAACTCTTAGCCACTCATCATTTGTTGGATTGAAAATACTTTCTAACTCATCAGGCTTTGCCTCGAAAACGTCTGTGCCTGGTAGAGGAGGAATTTCTGGAAGTATTGTCTGGCATTTTTTTAATTCTTCCAAAAGGCCTAAAATTTTGACATTTGCTTTGTAGCTCTTATCCCGTTTATTTTTAGATGCAACTTGTTTGCTTTCCATTGCCTCTTGAAAGTTGGAAATATTGTCACTAAGAGCATCACTTTTAATTGAAGATGATTCAATAACCCCCAAAATTTTTTTTTGCTGTGAGTTTAGAATCATAATGTATTCGCCAAGACTTACCGGTCGCCTTGCTTCAAAAGTTATTTGATCTGGTCTAGTAGGTCCCACTACTATACCTAGTTCTAATGGACCGTCATAGCCACTCATTTTTTAGAACTCCGATAGCATCTTTATTTTCGCGTATTTTACTGATGAACAAAAAAACATGTATTTGGATTACTAGAAGCTACTTTAAAAAATTGACGATGATGAAAATATCCTAATATATTATTGATAAACCTCTCGATGTCTTTTATTAATAAGTATATAAATAGATAAATCATATACCACTTTTGTATTATCTATGTATCACTCTTAGTTGAAATTCCGTTTTTTGTTACTACTATTAGAAATAATATAATATAATGCAACGAAATTCATATACTATGAATTAGGTTAATAGTTCTTTAATGCGCCGTTTTCCATTTGCGAGTTTTATTTCATGTGCTATCCTCCTTCCCATGCTCATGGATTGAGGATAAATTAATCCCGAATAAGGAGAGCCATCAAGATAAAGATTTGTTCCTGCAACGATCCTTGCTGAAAACTCAAAAGTAATGAAGTTTCCATCTCTGTCATATACACCCTCAAGGCAAAAAGGTCCATTCATCCCTGGCGGGACAAGACGTTTTGCTGCATCTACAAATCTTTCTCCCATTGCGTATACTTCACCTAATAGAGACTCTCTTAAGACTATAGGTATATTACCCACAACGTTATAGGAAGGCTCCACTTCTATACCCATCTGTTGTCTAGAGGGAATTCTGCCTATACCGTCGATATCAGATTCATACCTTCTATCTACCCCCATAAGTTCAATATTCCTAGTGATAGGAGAATAAAAATATTGTAAATATGCTGGCACACCCATGACGTATTCCTGTATATACAGGTCATCTTCGCTATTAATTTTCTTTTGGTTCACTAGCTTTCTAGCACCCTCTTCAAATGTCTCTTTATTCCATGCAAGGAAGTAACCTCGTCCTCCTGCGGCTCCATGCAATTTGACAATTGATAATCGCTCTATGTCATTTTTGGATTTGACAGGTTTTGGAGTTTTCAATTTTGCTTCTTCCATTAACTTCTGTTTTAGATTTCTATCAGATTCCCATCGTAGAATCCATTTATTTCCAAAAAATGGAACATTGATACTTTCAATCTGTTCACTGCTCATATAAGCAACTAATGTACCAATAGGAATAACTATTGAATTAGTTTGATTCAGGCGTTTTTGACAAAATTGTTCCGAAATTTCACTAAAATTGTCTACCATGATCATATCGTCAATGAAATTAAATCTTCTGTACAGACTAGACCTAGACTTCTCACATATTAGCAATGTACGAAAACCTTCATCTTTTGCACCTTTTAATACTTGTAGAGAGCAATGGGAGCCAAGAGTGGCTATGGTATATCTTTTCTTATTTATGGTTTTTTTTCTTTCCAAGATATAATTTCACAATCCTGTTAAATTAAAATACTTCGCAACTGATATACTAGATAAAATAGATGAATGAAATGTGCAAAACAAATTAGCCCATACTGCCGAGCACGCTTTTATAGGATGGTTGCAGAGGTTACTTAGTCGAACCATAAAAGTTACGAAGGTGGAGCATCGAAAGACCGACAATAGTGTTTTTATATCCATTGCTCAACTTGATTTAGATCTAATATTTACAGCAGCATATGAAGTTAATTCTCTGATAACGAATGGAAGAAAAATTGTGGTTCATTCATTTGAGACATTAGGTGAAGCTAAAAAAGCATTTCCTACTATGCGTGCAAATGAGGAAAGAATAAAAAACTCTAATCCTGTAAGGGTAGTAGAGATCAAAGATCATGACATATCTGCATGTGCTATGGAGCATACAGAGAATCTGTATAATTGCGGACTTTTCCTCATAACAGGTCTATCTAAGAATGGCGACGAATACGAAGTAAAGTTTGTAGTAGGCAAAGAGGCTCGAGAAGCGGCAATTACACTATGTGCAAAGATCGCGAGGATTTGTGGTGAAATCGGTGCAAATTCAAACACAATTGAAAATAGTGTGAGAAAATTAAAAACGGAAAGTAATATCAACCATAACAAACTAAAAAGACTGACTAGAGAAAAACTAAGTGCAATCATGCCAGTCATTAACAAAAATGGCATAGTATTTATTCAAGGAATATTTTCTGATTTGGAAGATGAAGAGATTCGTAAATTTGTAAGTACAAAATTAGCTGAATCGAAAAATACAGTCATATTCATTGCTAATCAAGAAAGCGATTCTGACATGAATTCTAATATAGTATTTGCAAGAACAGAAGAGATGTTGGATTTAGACTGCAATCAGTTATTCAAGCAGATCTGCGGCGCTGATGGACGAGGAGGAGGCAAGGCTAATTTTATTTTAGGAGTAGTAAAGAATGAAAGATTACAAGGGATCATAAATGAAATTGCAAATCAATTATAAAAAGTACTTTTGCATTGTATGTATTGATGATGTCATTTAAGCATATATGCTAAATCACTCTGCACTTGAACTAACGGGACTTAATTGACAGGGAGTACCTTAACCAATGGGGTCTAAAGCCAGTGCTGACTTTTTAGAAAGTCGTCATCTATTGGCTCTTTTTTGAGTAATTTAATCAACGCCAGTGCCTGAGGAACCGAAAGCATTGGTCTTTTGAAATGGTTATCTATAGCTATTCTGGGACATGCAACCTGTATAAACGCATCTATTCCTCTAAAGACTTGAACGCGCTCTTCTGTAATATCGGTCAAGGCAATCAACTGTATCTTTTTGCCTAGCTGCTCAAATGATTTTTTCAATTCAAGTGCTTTGATGTGCGCAAACTGACCTTCTTTCAGACCAATTATGATACCGATTCTCATTGCATCCAACGCTTTATATATTGATAAAATAGCCTTTTTCCTAAGGCTATCCGCAAATTCATTAACAAGAGAATATTCTCCAAAATATGGATCCAGCATATACGTTGGTTTTCCTGTGGACATTGCCACACTTGCACAATGGAACATGCTTTGGCCAAGGAAAACATATGCATCGACCTCTTTTTGGCCAAAGTGGGCAGGATAAAACTCACAACCAAAAATTTGTGCATCTTTTAGCTGTCCTTTTCCTTTACCGATAATTATATCATATCCATATTCTTCAAAAATCTTTTTGACAAAAGAAATCTGATAAAGATGTTGGCTGTTAGTTAGCAAAGAAATTGATTTGTAATTTTGCTCTCTTAAGCCTATTGCACATTTTCTTGCTACTTCGTCAAAATTGGCATCGTCGTATGCGTCTATCATTACTACTTTTTCACCAAATGTTTCCATTACCACAGTATGACCAATGTTAAACAGAATTTCTGCAGCCAGCATATCTGCTGCGTGGGTATTCAGATCACACGATCCCCAGCATGTATCTCCTATAACGTATGCAGGAATGTTAAACTGTTCTGAAATATCATTAGCAGTGTCTTGAATTTTTGGTATTAGTGCTTCAGGTCCATTAAGTGCTACAGAGTGTGGCTTCCTTTTAGCAATGACTTCAAATATTCTTTTATTATCTATTTTTAGCATATTTTTAATTATCCACCATTCAGACAAATATTCCGATATCGGATGATTTTTTCAAAAACAAGCAATTTTCATCAACACTCAGACGCATATCCTTATTAATCACTACTAAGATCTAAACTTATCGTCATTTTGATGCCATTTAAGCTTTCTGTACATATAGTGCCTTGTCAAATGCGATTTCGTAAGTTTCATGGTATTGTTTAATATATATTTAACATTACACGGTAAAAGATATGACTAGCATATGCTGCTCTTTCGCGGGTCAATGCCCTGCTAAATTGGTTATAAAATAAAAACTCTAACAAGTTGTTTTAGGCCTTGCTGCGATTACGGAAATGTTAAGGAGCTATTTATATGTCTCTGGATAGAAGCGTGTTTTCCTTCGAATTTGCTTTCTTTTTTGTCGAATCGTTTGTAAATCTGACAGCTTTGTTAACCTCTAGATTATAAATGGCCAATTTTAGGTATCTTTTCAAATTTATTGAATATGGTGATTTGTCTTTATTAGGTACTGTACGGTACCAATTAGCGTAAGTATATACCGTGGAAGCAGAACTAGAATCACAGCTAGATCAACAGAAGAGGCAGCGGATTTCATCGATATCATCAATTAAATTCAAGACCGCTTTTGAAGAATTGAATAAAAAACATGGACTATTAACTACTGGAATTGAAAAAATAGATTCATCGTTAAAGCTTGTACCGGGTGACAGACTAGCTATTGTAGGCAATAGAAAATACTCACACATATTAGTCACAAGACTATGCGTTAACGCATTATTATCGTCGCCATCAAAAAAAAGAACCGACAATGGAGAAGATATTTTTACACGCCTAATCTAATACTTGTTGATGCAGGGAATAGTACTGATTTCTATCAGTATGTAAATTTTGCAAGACAATATTTTAGACTCGATGTTATAAGCAGGATTTTAAATAATACAATAGTAACTAGGCCATTTACCGTTTATCAGCTGGCAGACATAGTCATAAATCAATTACTAAAAGTCATTCAAAAATATAACGCCAAGATGATAGTTATTTCTGATTTATTTGATATGTTCATTCGTGACCCACAAATTGAAGCTAACGAGGCAAGATATCTGACAAATGAAATTGTCAAGTCTATTACAAAATCAAAAGCATTAGAAGATTTACTAGTTGTTGTGTCATTGCCATTTTGTAATAGCCCTTCTAATCATAATAATGTCAAACCAGGTATATCATATAATAAAATGGTCCTTACAAGATTTGACAAGTCCATGGAAATCACTGACAAAGAAAATAACATGATTGATTTAAAAATAAGCAACAATAACAAAAAGACCAAAAATGCAACCAATGGTGTTCATAATGACAAATTGCTTTCAATTAACAAAAGAGACCTGTTAAGAGTTTCTGCTCCTAGAAAGTAAATTTGATTGAACAATGGTTGAAACCTTAATCAATTCTCTCTTGAAAGTGATAGAACTTTAATCTAAACGTATCAAATATGTAATTGTACGAAGTTGCTTCTTTATCTATTGATGCTGTACGATCTTAATTTCGTCTCATCTTGTACACAAAGGAAACTTCCTATCTCTCAGCATCAAAGCATCCCAGTTGATATGTCTCTTGCTCTCTTAATTCTTCATACCATTTCCTTCTTCTTCCCTTCTTGAAAATGCTATAAGCACCCCTATCAAAACCAAAAAATCCAAGAACTGTTTCTGCAGCATCGTGTCATTTCTTTGTGATATGGAGGCAGAGACTATACTCTCTATAGTGTCATTCTACAGAGGGGCTACATCTATGGATTTCTGTGCAGAGGATCTAGATGATGATAATAGTGATCAAGAAGTGATAAATCTGCATCCTTCAGTATTTCGCTTAACCTGAATTGCTGCTGTTGTGTTGTTGCTTGTAAAAGTTACTATTTTCTTTAGATCTTTGAATGTCAATCAGTTATATACAATAATGAAAACTGTAGCTTTATGTTTTACTCTACTGTTCCTTTTTTATGACACAATATTAACTAATGTACACGCTAATTTTTGATAAGACATCAATTTTGCATATGGATTATTATGCCCTATGAACATCTATGCAAATATCTTTACAATAAGACTAGTCACCTGATAATCGCAGTCATGTAGAGGATTCTAATCTTCCTCCAATTATCTCTCCATTTACTAAATTCACAAAATCAGGATTGAACCATTCCTCTGACTGGATTTGCTTCCATTGTTCCCTTATAGTTCCATACCTAAAGCAATTCTTCATCCATCGTAGCCATACTGCCCATTCATTATCGTTGAGCACATTTCTTTGACGCATAGAGTATGCATGGGAGCATATAAAAAGAATATAAGATGCAAATGCTGTCTCATCTGCAGGCCTTTCAGGTTTATTGTATATTACTTTTTGCATCATTGGTTTTTCATTATAATATCTGCCATATTGTGAACCTTTTCATCTAGGTCATTTATAGCTCTATTTCGCTCATGAATTGACAGACTCTGTATGTGTTTTTTTGAGAAAATCAGCGTCAAGACCATAGTTCCTGCTAATCCGATTGTTTGTGCTATAGTCAGCATGTCAGAAAATCCTATTATAACACCTTCAACCATTAAGCAAAATGGTATAATTTAGGCAGCAGTTTTTACTTCTGTAATCCACTCGCACTTGAGGCCGTATTTACCATGGTGGTCTTCTACTGCTTGTTTATTTGGTGCTTCAGGAAGGCAGTAAAATCTATCTACCTCATAGTTATACATTAGGTTGAGATGTTTAATTCCAAACTCATCTACTGGTGCATTTTGTAATTTTCTTAGCGATTCTTCATCCAGTCCTTTCAAGGAACCTAGGCACCTATTGCTTTGTTTATGATATTTTTATTTAAACTTGATGTCCTACTTCATATGCTTCTTTGAGTATTGCGCTCAAGCCAACCATACATTTCTCATATTCTTTCGGCAGCCGCTCGTCATATACCTCTTGATATTATCTTTAGCCTGCTGCCTTAAAATACACATCTCTACCGATAATAGATAAATCAACTTGTAACGTCTTAGCGATTTCAGATTGGCTATCACCTTTACTGAGCAGTTCTAAGACTTTATTCCTACGCCACTCCACTTGCATTTTTATGCTCATTTATTGCATTTCTCCATGCTTATTTTTCTGAATACTTGCATTTTGCATGCTTAGTTAAGTCACTACAACTACTATGAACAATGCTACATTAGTATTTGATTAATTAGGTTTAAGTATTTCAATAACGATAACGTGTATTTTCTTTTTGCTGCAGTGAAACGAGCTTTCAAAAGCCTTTGAACGCCACTCTATATAATTAGGTCAAAGTCAGCTTTTTCCTTTTGTCATCAGGCTGTTTGAAAATATGTTAAAATCTTGTATTAAAAAAGAAAATAAAAGAAAAGAAAGGGAGGTATGGTTTATCCTAGCCTGAGCTACAGGTTAGACAGCTGCCACCAGAGTTGTCGTCAAGTCTAGATAGAGCCTATCATTAAGTCCTTTAGCAACTTGTAATCTATGTTTTATTACTTTACCCATCAGTGCATGTGATTCCTGAACTAACTAGCTAACCTCTATGGCTTGTTTTAGTACCTAAGGTGAGATGTTAATTAACTGTTAATATAGCACCTAACCATTTTTTTGTAGAAACTACAAGTTGCATGTCTAGATAAGATTTATTTCGTAAAAATGTATTTGCCTTTATTATGATTGAAAAACCTGGTATAGTGGTCAGTTAAAACTGATCTGTCCGCGCTAAGAAATCAATCAAACAATATATCATAGCCCTATTTAACTATAGATATTTATACATTAAAGATGGTACTTGCTTTCAGCGATAGAAATGTGTTTGTATCATTTTTAGCCGTTATACTATCATTTTCTGTACTCTCAATAGCATTAATTGTAGTAGTTCCCCTGCCAAGTTTTGCTGATAGAATAGTTGCGATACATCAGGGCACAACGCTAGCTATTGGCTGTGATCTTGGTGACGATGACGATTCCATATACAGTAGAAAAGTTTTGAATTACGATCAACCAACAAAACTTACATTTAAATGCGAAAGGTCTGGAGGAGATGTTGACCTGAAAAAAGGTGAAAGCATGAATATTGGATGTTTACATGACAATCCTCTTACCATTCCAAAACATGCAAAGATGAAGTCTGGAGAATTGTTCTATATTTTGTGTAATGTAAAAGTAAAATAGAACTCTGGTTGAATATTGGTCCTGTTCTTCTATCGTTCTACGAGTGCCATAGAAAGGAGAATTACCTTCTATGGCTTCTTACATGTGAATTAGAACAGTAACCACAGTAACCATTAGTAGATGGTCTTTGATGGCATATACATTCACATTTATCGCCAATTCCTGATGAAAACTTTTTTCTCATATATTATACTCCCCATGTCATAATATACATGTATTTAAATCAGATACAATAAAAGCATGAGTAATTTGGATAACGCATTATATACAATACAATGCCGCTAGTGTATAGAAGATTATGGTTATGACTTCCGAAGACAGTAAACAAAAGCTTGAGAAAATAGGAAGTCCTTGGCTTAGAATTTGCTTATTGACCGATGAACAAGTAAATATAACGAATTTGTTGAGACATTCTTAGATAGTATCTATGACTGAAACAACAATTATATAAAAATAGCCTAAAAAATTATAAACTGATAAATATAGTCTGTTGTCCGATGTTCAATAAACATACAACAACACTATATGCAGCAGTCATTGCATCAGTACTTGTTGCCTCTGTGTTCGCTATTAGCCTTGTACAACAGCAAGCGGCAGCACAAGGTAATCAGACTAGCAGCACCGGTAGTAATCAGACCAGTGGAGTCGCCGCTGGCACTAACCAGAGTGGCAGTAATTCAACTAGCAACGGCACAGCAACTGGTGGTAGTACCTCTGGCACTAGTGATGGTCCTACTTATTAGCCAGATTGGCTGTAACATGACCTCACAGAATCGATGTTGATAGAAAAAATATAATCTCAACTCCCACACCTTTATTTGAAAGCAAGATGGACTCTGCATATGCATTGAGATTTACATTAGCACAAACCAAGAAGATATAGAAGAGAGTATAGATGATACCAGCCAAAGACATAAATTATAACGCCTGTTAAATGAGGCCCACGACCTACAAAGATTATTACATTTTGACAATGATTCATACACATAGTTTATGACATAGAAAAAACCCTGCATCAATTCAAGAAGGAAAACTAATTTGCTAATTCTCACTTGCTTCAAGATTCAAAAATAAGACACGTACGAAATTGGAACGAATCGTTTGATTACATTATCTTCTATTTTTTTAATTCTGTTTTATCTTATGCTTGGCTGGGGCTAGTACTACTTTCTTGCTCTTGGAATTTCCTTAGCTCATTTAGGAGAAATTGCTTGTACTTCTTTTTCTCTTCTTCAGTCATTTTGTCAAGGTTTGAGCTCAATGTTGACCCAATTGTAGATATTCTATCTATGAGGTCCATTGTCATGAACTTTCCTACGTTACCTATTCTAGAAATTAGATCCAGCTGTTTTTCAAATATATTGTTAACAGACTGTAAGTTTGTAGCTATGATCAGCCCTTTTTGAGTAGTTTTATATCGTCCATTATCTAATTCGTCTATTAACCCTTCATCGAGCAATCTACCAAGCATTGGATAGATTAGTCCTGGGGAAGGTCTCCATCTACCTTGACTTTGTACAATAGCTCTATCAATAATTTCTTTGCCTGTCATTGGTTGTTCGGTTAACAAATCCAGTATATATCGTCTAGAAAAACCTCTTGGGATCGAACTTCCAACCTTTGATAACCAATATGATAATGTGCTCATATCACTAGTAATATCGCTAGTGACTTATTAAGCTATCTATTATGACAGTTCCAATAACTGAATCACTCAATAGCCATTTCGTAAAGCTAAACAGTGGGTTGGGAAGTCACACAAGTACAAAGGAATACAATAGTCAGTCAGTCATTGCATTGCATTACTGTCGATCCAAAGTTAATTTTTAGAGGGCGATATGCTAATGATTAAAATACAGGCGTTAGATGGGTATAAGGACAAATACAGGATTAATTCTTAATAATGTAACAAGAAATTGGCCATATACGACAAATAAATAGATACTATAAAGGAGCACTCTAAATGAGTGATAATATTTCAAAAGTCATATTAGCGCAGGTTTGTATGTAGATATTGCAGCTCGAGAACAATCTGTCTGACAAACACCAACCAGGATGGAAACACACCCCTTATGGTCTGTCCATTCATCCTTTAGCAGGTGCTTAATACCATAAGGGGATTGAGTTAGAATAACAAGCTGTTATATCTCACGAATATACTTGAAAAGAACCAAGACTGAAACCTTTGTTTTCAAAACATGTCCTATTCCAACTACCTTTATGTTTTGTTTTATTTTCATTCTTTACTTCTAATGCATATTCTATATCATAGTGCATCTCTGATTGGGTCAGGTAAGAATTCCTTGATTATCTCAATTGCTTGTTTAAGACTTGCAGCAAGATTGCCATAATCGTGTTCTATTCCCTTTACCTTTTGTGCTGCCTGCAGCACTATTGAGTCTAACCATTCACCTGTTACGTTATAAGGAGCTCTTGTGATTTCGTTGTCTTCCGGAAAATGTATTAATTTCCAGACCATGGTGATTAATTGTGATTCTAGAGCCTCCTCTATTACTGTGTGTCGCATAAAAATACCTATGTCGATGTTCAAACACATCTAGATTTTTTAGCCTATTTTTTGTTTTAGCTTATAATGCTTTAAAATTAGAATATCTGCAGTGCATACGGCGATGACAATGCTCGGCTAAGGCTAAATGAAGACGATTGGACAGCTGCTATCTGTCTTCAACTCTACGAATAATAGTTAATATCAACATTAATGATAATTTTGTGTATTCAGTACTCTATGATGCAGGTATCAAAGACGTCATTGAATAATTTAAAAACCTAAGCGTAATTCCATATACTAAGTGCATAGGCAACCGCATCTATCCTCGTACCGTCTGTTGTTATCCCCACTCAATGCAATAGACATGGACGGTACGAGATATACTAAAATAAAGTATTGAATGTTCCAATGAGAGGACTAGGTTAAAACTCGGAGTTAACAAGTAAAGGAGCTCCTTGAATGAGTGATTATATTTAACAAATCATATTAGAGAAGTTTAACATGTGAGTTTTGCAGGGGCATTGCCTAGTCTACCACTCTCAGGTAATGTTTCTGTGCATTTGTAGACCAACCAAACAACCCTTATGGTTTGCTAAGCACTAGAGAGCCACAAGAGGGCATTACGATTATATCGTTAAACGATTATTTAATCAAAAAATAAATAAACAAGCATGTTAAGTGAGCGCCTAAAGCGAGTGATAATATTTCAAAAGTCATATTAGAACAGTTTTGTATGTAATTATTGCAGTCGGAACAATCTGCAAGAACAACCAACAAATCACCAACCGAGCATAGAAATACACCCCTTATGGTCTAATCTGAGTCTCCATCCCCAGATATTCGCTAACATAGCACCATAAGGGGTTATGAATTAGACTTATTATCATTCTAGCTAGTTAAGACAAGTATATGTTATTTTGTTACGCCAGCCTTATGAAAACCCTCGTTATAGAATGACCTAGACTACCTTGACAAAATAAAGACAAGATTATTGAAATATTCTATTCCGCACTATTTTGAAATATCACGTTGCCACCATTAGCTAAGGGCCGCCGCCAGCGCCTGTGTTGTTACCACCAGCTGCCGTGCCGCCGCCGGTTGCGTTGGTACTGCGGTTACTACCTTCCGCTCCACTCGTCTTATTAGCAGGTGGTGCGCCACCGTCAGCTGTCTGGATGCCCTGTGCTAGTGCTTGTTGTTGTACATAGATAATAGTGAACACAGATGCAACAACCATAGACGAAATGACTGCTGCATATAGTGCTGCTGTAGTAGGTTTGTTGAACATTGCGAACAGAAAATAGGTATTTATCTCATTTATAATTTTGTGTTGATTAAGTTCATTTAAAATCTAAAATTTAATGTATACATAGAAAAGACCAGAAGGGATTCTGAGTTAGAACTTATTATCATTGTGGCGTTAATAGATATGGTATCCATAAGGGCGTCATAATTGCTTGTTTCATTGTGCTTGCTGTCTACTAGATGATAGCTAACCTCTATGATGCTAACCTATCTACATATATCACAGTTTCTTCCGAGTACCTACTTGAATTTATCCTTTATAACCCACGGTGATCAACTGCTAAGCATGTCGGAAGAAAGAGAAATAGAGAAGACTGACCAACACCAATCAGGAAAAGTGCAAGAGCAAAGATCAGCGCCAGACAATGTAGTAATTATAAATTACCAGATAATAATAAATGGAATGGATATAGCAAACGAAAGTCTAAAACAGTATAGTGAACTTATGGAAAACCTATCGAGTTTAATGTAAATGCGATGAGAATGTTTTGGAATACATTTCTTAATCCATCCCAGCCAAAGTCAGATGACAAAAAATAAGCGATTTACATATAGTCACCCTGTCATTCCCGGTCTAGTGCTTCATTATATTATATTTATAATGCCATGATAAGATTTGGTTTTATAAGAAATTTACACGAGACTTCTTATAAGACATATTTTGTAATATCTGTAAAATGACAGCCAGAACTACATTAGTTACATATACAATAGTTATAGTGTCATTGACATTTGCTATTGCAGTAGCAGTCTCTATGGAAGCAAACGCATTTCCAATTCAGCTAGCACATGCTCAAAACGTACAAACAACACCACCAAGCACATCTGCGCCCACTTTTACTCCTCCAGGCGCATCTACGCCTACTTATACTTCCCCAAGTGACAATATTACTACAACAAATTCAACTTCAGGTAATGCAACAAAATAGAAAGAAAAAGAGATCATCTATTCACATCTATCACGTAAAGGTATGCATACCAAAGCTATAAATGATAGTAAGGGTCAGCCAGGTGAAACTATCAAGACCTAAATCTGACTTAACTTGGTTATCTAAAATTAATAACTAAGGACATCACATCACACCTTACTCTAATAGGGAAGTCAATTGTATCTCTTGTGCCGTCTACTCTAAATCCCCTCGTGCAGCCTGACACGAAAGATAGACGGTACAAGACATTTAATGTTACTAGCAGTCCGTCCCTTTGAGTATTTCAATATCTGGTATTTACAACACCATCATAACCTCAATAAGTGAATAAATTGATAATAAGAAACACCAGATGTTTGGATTCCAATTGCTTATAGGTCCATCTGACTAAATAATGGCATAGGATGGCAGATCTCGCTTTAGTTGTCCTTGGGTGGTTTTTCGCTGTGTGGTTTGTGGTTGCTGTAATTTGGACAGCATTATATGTGCTTCGCTCGCTGCGCTCGCTGCGCAATTCCTATTCATTTCACTTCCACGTGCAAAACCAGCTAGGCGAGGATAACTGGTAAATTCAAACTGCTACACTAGATGAATGGCTACTGGCAATACTCACTTATGCTATATCAACTAATAAATTATGAGAAGTATGTTACGTGACGAATGTGGAAAAGATACAAAATACCTCGTACGAGTTTTGTCTGAACAAGATGTTGTGGATAGTGGCATGAGTAGTAGAGGCACAGAGCAGAGAACAGAACCTCTGCCAATAGATCAACAACGGTGTCTGAATTGCATTAATAATAATTATCAGCAGTAACAATAATAATGATGCCAACCCTCACTCCCAGCCCTGTCGGTATAGCGTTTCAACACATTATATTTGCGATACATTGATAGCCTCAAATTCAAATGAATAAAATTACTACTGTTGGCAATGATCCTAATCCTATGCTAAGAAAGCTAAAAAACTAAAGCTGATATCGCTGATACTGACACAAAAGAGATCGTTGAATTTGCATATTCTTTTTTGATGCCTATGTAAATCGTGTACCAAAAAATACTGATACTGTTTTAATATTTAGAAAATTTTGTAGATTACGTCAATATTTCTTTTTACGTTAAATTATCTTTTTGTCTTGATATCAATTAGTCACGTTATGGTTATATGTTATCTCGATCAAGTTTATAAAAATTAAAAAAAGATGTGGCTAGATAAATAATCTGTTTTTTTTCTATTCTAACACTATTGGTGGTTATGTGGTTCTACTGACTAACCGCTGCTGCCACCACCACCGCCGCTGCTACCACTGCTGCCACCGCCATTGTCGCCGCCACCGCCTGTTGTGCCGCTAGCCACTAGGCCAGCACCAGTCATGTTAGCACCTGTCATATTGCTATCAGCAGCTGCACCACTTATACTAGTCTGATTACCGCCAGCCGCTGCACCTCCACCAGCGCTAGATTGATTACTACTACTACTACCTGTCTGATTACCTTGTGCTGCCGCTTGTTGTTGTATAAAGCTAATAGCGAACATAGATGCAACGAACATTGATGAAATGATTGATGCATATAGTGTTACAGTATATTTGTTATTCATCGCAACTCCACGATGTATATCGGATTTATAATTATGTGGTTTATCTTATGTAAATAGCTTAGGACATAGCTATCTACAATTTAATCTACAATCAAGATAAGCAAAAAGAGAATAGATGAAATTATAAAAATGTCAATATCTTCATCATTATTTACTGTCCTAAGCATCATATTATTACTATAATAATAATACAGTCACTCCCCGCCGACCTAGTGTTTCAACATATTATATTTACAAATCCACGATAATCTCAAATGAATACTAGTTTTGACTTTGCTAAAATGCTCACGGACTCAATAAATAATAAAATAGATCAGTCCAGAGGCGAAATGCATGAAACCCATAATCCAATATTCAATCAGAGCTTATTAATTGAAATACAGGCGTTAGAGTGGGTTCAACTACAAATAGAGCATTTAGTGAATAGTACAGCAGAAAAAAGAAATAAACTAAGTAAAATGAATAATAATAATCTTAATACTGCTAGAGCTCCTAATATCAAAGCTGATTCTCCTGAAGTTAAAGAGATAATTGACTTTGCAGAGGGTACTCCATTGAATTTTTATGCTTTTAAATTTTTTCATCTGATTAATGTTATGGTAAGTATGTGGTCAATTATTGGCAGTATATACTGCTATGAGATTTCTTCTGCTTCCTTTAGCGTGTTCTAAAGTAGGATCTAAAAAAACCAGCTTTGATCATTTTATTTATAGATCCTAGCCATCAAGTATACTAAAGGGTATGGTTATAAAATTAAGACCAGAAGGGATTATGTTATCTCTTAATAAAAAACACTTCAGTAAAGACCTAGTAACACTCAATATTTAAGGAGTAGGAATTACTAAAAATTTCCGGCCGTAATTTACTATCATGATTTCTATAAATTACTGAGATTTTTTCACTGCTTGGGTTGACAACAATTTTGAGTCGTTGTATACCATCTACATGAGATATCTGATGGTCAAAGTTAATAGGCAAAGAGTTATCCCTTAAGGATTCAGGAATATGGGGTTCAAGCTGAATCTTATTTTCAATCATATTCATCTTCATCCCAAGCATCATTTCACGCACTAGATGCACATACATAGCAACAGACCATGCTTGGAGAATACATGAGTTAAATGGTTCAGGTCGATCTCCCCTATACGTTTCAGCAAACATACCATTTTCAAACAGAATCCGCTCTGCCATTGATCCGATGTAATAAAGGGCTTGCTCCTTTCTATCGTATTTAATTTCGCTTGCAGCACACCAGCCAGTAACAAGAGGCCATACAGCACCATCATGATAAAGTGTTGGATGATACTTGGGATCCATGTTGCTTAATGTTCTGACTCCCCATGGCGTGGTAATATCTTCTTTCTCCATTCTTGTTAGAACGGACTCAGCTTTACTTTTATCTGTAACCGCATCAGTAAGCAAAAGAACAAGGGCATTTGGCCTTACACTACAGTCTTTAGAACCATCTTTGCGAATTGTATCATAATAGAACTTATTGTATTCATCCCAATATTCTAATTCAATTCTATTTTGTAGTTGTCTAGCATAGGTCAACCATCTCGTTTCACTACTAATATCGCCAACAATTCTTGCCAGCTCACCTCCAATTTTCAAACTCTCATAAAACAATGCCTGAATATCATTCGCGCTTTTCCTCCTATCAATATGATCCATCCATGTAGAATCCTTAATTGGCAGCTTTTCTGCGGTACCTGTAAAGCCATGCTCAATTAGACCATCACCGTCTATGTCTTTCAGAAATCCAAAATTAATAAGATCACTTATTGATTTCCATCTTTCACGTAGATAATTTATATTTCCTGTAGAGACTGAATATTCACGTATTGCCCAAGGGAAAAGAAAAGTCGAGTCAGCCGATCCAAATGTACTATTGTGAAGAAAAGACTTGCCACTGATGATCATTGGAAACTCTCCCTTAGTTGCAATCGCAGATGTTCTTTTTGCTTGGTGATGGAAAAAATTTTCAAGGACTGCAAAGACAAAATCATAATCACACATAGATAAATATCCTCTTAGTGACCAACCTGTATCTCTGGCCCAATAGTTGGGAAATCTTGGAAGCCCAGCGCAAATACCTGCACCAAGTTCGTCATATTCAGCTTTTAAGTATTCCATACTTGTCTTTGCTTTTTCGAAAGCCTTAATCAGTTTTGAAATAGTCGGTTCTTGCTTTGCACCTGGAGCTATCTGAAGGGTACAAGATGAAGCAGCTTTGAAATGATTTTTGGTGTCCTCGAAAAGATTCCTGTAATTATCCCTTATATGTCGGTATTCATCTAAGCATTCTTCAGAACTATTAAAGCTGCCTGCAGCCACAAGTGCAATCTCTCTAGTCTTTCCTGATTCGATTTCAAGATCATATGATAACTCTAAATCATTATCAAAAGAATCCGTTAATACTTTGGAAGGTCGCAGGTTCTGGGGCGCAACACCAATAGTTCCAAAATAGCGTGCAATACCTTTTCTGGAAGACGTCTCAATTTGCAAACAATTGTCAGTTTTAAGCAATTTGGAAAAGTTGCTCTGAGAAATCGCGGCTAAGCTGTAGCTTGTAATGTTACCATCTATAATAAAATGTACTCTGATTTTTCTTTTCCGTGGTTTATTTCTTACACTTAACTCCCTGAAGTTTACATTATATTTATCTAATAAATTAAATTCTAATATCATAACAAATCCTTTATTGTCAACAGGAACAAATATCGTCCTTTTTACTTGCAGTCCAGCCATCTCGTGTCTAGTATCAAGGATTCCGTTTTCATGTCTAGAAGATATGACAAAATTAGGAAGTCGCTTACGTACTCCGTCATCTATAGAGATTTCCACGATAATTCTGCCAAATGCTCTTGCTGGTGGGACGTATAGTCCTCCATTATCATATCTTGCGCCCATCCAAGTCCAATTAGCAGAAAGTCCGCCATTTGACGAACACACTATATACGCCTTTTTACCAGACAATATGAGTGGGACTGTAAAATTTTTGAAAATTGTATCCTCTATACTAGCAGTAGATTGATGGTCATCAATAAAATTCGATGGAATGAATATCCTTTCTTTTTGGTTATCCACATAATCAGTAAAGGCAAACGGGATGATTATCTGCTCAAAGCCCTCAAGTTTACTTAAGATTACAACCTTATGCTTACTTTCTTCTTTTAGCGCTGCTTCATTAATTACTAAAAACCTTGCGCTTTGGAATGGCTTAAATGAAATGGGTCTGTCTTCTGACAATATTGATGCATTGACAACATCCTCTGATGTTGCGATATAAATAGACTTTTTTGAAACAGGAATTTCATCTATATAAATGTCAAGAGACACAATATTACCTCCTAGAGGTACAGGAGGATTTAGTAGTGAGAAAATAAATCCATGGTGTATACTCTCACCATTAACTATTGTTACATTTTTTAAACTTCCTTGAATATATGAAAGTATAGTATGTGTTTTGTCAACTGTTCTTACCATTCAAATCCCTTCTTTACAGTTACTCGAATGAGTATTGCACCTTAATTTTTCACTGTAAAAATAGTTAGTAAGTATACTAAAAAGGTATATTAAACGAGATATTTGATGTATTTGCTGCTGTCTCATGGAAACTACCACCACAGTGGACAATATTGTCGCCGCTCCTAATAACAATAACAGAAATAGATTTGACAATTTGATAAACAGATATAGAACTAGAGGCTTAACAGCAGTAGCAGATTTTTTAACTGCAAAGGCCAGAAAGTCAAAGAGGACAGTTTTAACTTTCTCATTTGTCATAGATTACCTAAATAAATTCATTGAGCAAAATTATAGCGGTTATAATATTCAGACTATTTTAACACCAATAAAGAAAGGGGATATTGATATCTACAAGCTACTAAATGATTTTGTTTCTTATTTACAGAATGATACAACTAACTGCCGTGATTTATCTCCAGCTACTTTCAATTTGTATATTAGTGCTGCAAAGTCATACTTTGTGTTCAACGACATTGACATATCATTTAGCAAATTCAAGTATAGAGTCTCATTACCCACAGTCCACAGACAGGACGAGGAAGCAATTGATTCTACAGATATAAAAGAGATTTTACACCATTGCAATAATAGAAGGTTAAAGGCCTTTATCCTAGTCCTAGCTTCAGGTGGAATGCGAGCAAGTGAAGCCTTAGCAATAAGAGAGTGTGACATTGATTTTTCCAAAATTAATTTTGGCAATTTAGAAGATAGAAGCGAACCTGCAGGTATAAGGATTAGAAAAGAATATTCCAAAACCAGAACTGAAAGGAGGATTTTCATATCAAATGAAGCAGCTCGGTATTTACATGAATGGATAGAATGGAAATACAGGGATAGAACTGCAGAGAGGAAATATTACACGTTAAAAAATAGGGTTAGAAGCGAAAATGACTTGATATTTTCAACTGTAAATGCCACAGACCCATATGGTATTTACTTTAAGATGTCAGTAGAATTCCAAAAAGTGTTAGAGGCAGCTGGCCTGGCCTCAAGGAAAGAAGACGGCGTTTACAGAAGAAGGAAGATAACTTTTCATAGTTTTAGAAGGTTCATAAAGACTACAATCGCAAATCAAACGAGAAATAGCGATTATTCAGAATGGTTCTTAGGCCATAAAAAAAGTAGTTATTATGTCAATAAACCTGAAGAACTAAAGAGAATATACAAAGAAGACTGTATGCGCTATTTGACGTTTCTGGATTATCCTACGCTAGAAGCAAGTGCTAGAAGTTTAGAAGACTCGTTAAAAAGAGTAGAAACAGAAAATATGGAATTAAAACGTCAAGTTGCACAACTTCAACAAGTTCAAAATCATACAGACGCAAGTCTACAAGAACAAGTTCGACTTATGAATAAGGAATTAGAAAACTTAAAGAAGTTAGTAAATAAATAATAATAATATCATCATGACAACTTCAGGATCAAATACGACAATCACTCACCGAGTACCTTAGCTCAATTACCATTATGATCAATGGATCGTGTCACATTATGTTATCTGCCCACGGATTTCACCTTTAGGATTTTGTTTAGTACGTATATTAGCATATGCTTGCCCAGCCTTCATGATATTGGCTAGGTCAGAAACCTGTTTACCCTTTAATGGCCCTTGCAGATTTGAAGATGTTATAGTTCCTTCCGATAATACTCCATTAATTGGGATTTTTTCGGTAACAAAACCTAAAATTGGATTTCCAGTTCGTGAGCGAAACAATGTAGCGACGGCAGGTCCGTTTTCACCTTTTGAGCCGTTATGAATACTAGCGATTGTGACACTGTGTATGTCTTTTACGCTTAGCTTGTAACTTAGAGTCTTTCCATTGTGCTCGAGAATAAATTCAGCTGTTCCTGTTGCCTTTGTAGTTTTGCGTGGTACTTCCTCACTTCCTGTCAATTTTGTAGTAAACTTGTGTTCTTGTTCTTTTTCTTCTGCTACTGCAAATGCTGCTGATGGACTGCTATTAAGATTGGAGATGCTAATCATTGCCATTCCCAATGCTGCAATTATTGAAGTTGCGTATACACGATATAATTTTCTGCTAGATACATTGAGCATACACTTTCGTTGAGGCTATGCACATAGATATTTTTCTTTTTATGTTGTATAACGCCTAGAAACTGCTGTTGATCTATGGTTTATCTT
>JBKOWU010000127.1:0-3730 GCA_046724555.1 Thermoproteota archaeon
TGGATTGTAGACATTGGACCTGGGGCAGGTGTACATGGTGGACAAATTGTTGGTAGTGGTTTGTTGGAAGATATCTTAAAAAATGAAAATTCCATTACAGGTGCTTTTCTTAGAGGAGATAGTATTGTTTCAGATACTAAATACATCAAAAGCAAAGATCCAGAAAAATGGATAACGGTATATGGGGCACAGGAGAATAATCTAAAATCAATTGATGTTCGATTCCCCCTTGGATGTATGACAGTTGTAACAGGAGTTTCTGGCTCGGGTAAATCAACGCTGGTAAATGATATCTTATTTAGGGCATTGTCACACCATTTTTATGGTTCAAAAGAAAAACCTGGTAGACATAGGAAGATTTCGGGTCTAGAACAAATTGATAAAGTAATAGGAATTGATCAATCACCAATTGGTCGCACACCTAGATCAAATGCAGCAACTTATGTTAATGCATTTACGCCGATAAGGGAACTATTTGCAAAGACTCCTCAAGCAAAAGAAATGGGATACAAAGCCGGCAGATTTTCATTTAATGTATCTGTGGGAAGATGTGAAATGTGTGAAGGTGCTGGAGTAAAAAAAATTGAAATGCAGTTTTTACCAGATGTGTATGTCACGTGTGATGAATGCAAGGGAAGGAGATATAATTCAGAAACACTCAGCATAAGATATAGAGGCAAAACAATTTCAGACATACTTTCTATGACAGTTGAGGAAGCACTAGAGTTTTTTGCAAATATTTCAAAGATTGAGAAGAAATTAAGAACTCTAAATGACGTAGGACTTGGATACATACGTCTTGGTCAGCCGGCGACTACATTATCAGGTGGAGAGGCCCAGAGAATCAAACTTGCAGCAGAACTCTCAAAAAGAGATACAGGTAGAACAATATACATACTCGATGAACCAACAACTGGCCTCCATTTTGCAGATGTAGGCAAATTACTACATGTTTTAAGAAGGCTAGTAGATCTTGGCAATACGGTAATAGTTATTGAACATAATCTAGATGTGATTGCTAGTGCACACTGGATTATAGACCTTGGACCAGAAGGTGGGGAGAAGGGTGGTAAAGTTGTTGTTGCTGGAACACCCAATGAAATTGCAATGAATGAGAATATCAGCTATACAGCTAAATATCTAAAACCGAAATTAGTAATTAATCAACTAATTCAAAGAGGTGCAAAATAATCACAGAATCTATATCCGATATCTTTTACCTAACAAAAAAGCAGATCCCGCAATCTCCTGGAGTTTATTTGATGAAAGATAATGAGGGAAAAATAATTTACATAGGTAAAGCGAAAAACCTCCGTAATCGTGTCAAATCATATTTCTTAAAAGAAAATAATAATGATAACGATAACTACAATTGGAAGACTTCACAGCTCATAAGGAAAATCAAGGATATTGAATTCGTAGTAACTGATAATGAAATCGAAGCATTTTTGTTGGAATCGAACCTTATCAAAAGATATAGGCCGGTATTCAATATTGAATTAAAAGATCAACAACGCTATACATATCTAAGAATTACAGACGAGACTTTCCCTCGTCTTCTTGTTGCAAGACGTAATAGAAATGGTGAATTTTATGGTCCAAAAGGCAAAATATACGGTCCTTTTGTACGTGGAAGTTCAAAATTTCTTACTATTGGTTTTTTGAGAAAACTATTCAAAATTAGAATTTGTGGCAAACTTCCTAAAAAGCCGTGTTTGGAATTTTTCATCAAGAATTGTGATGCACCGTGCATCAATAATATAACAAAAACTGAGTATATGAGGAATATTTCTGAATTGCAGAGAATATTAGAAGGAAAAAGCAGTATTGAGAAATTTATAAATGAAATGGAAAATGAAATGAAGAACGCCTCAGATTTGCAACAATATGAAAAGGCAAAGGAAATTCGAGACACGTTACATAGGCTTAGCAATTTACGTGTTAGACAAAAAATGGAAAAGGTGGTGAGTCGCAACGATGATGAGGAATACATTGGAATTGTAAGAGATACTACAAAATGTACTGCTTATATTATGAGTTTACGCAGAACTCATGGAGTTATAAGTGATAGCAAAAAATTTGACTTTGATTTGATCGGTGATAATTCATTGACAAGCTTCCTGTCACAATATTTCTCAACAGTTCCAGTAATTCCAAGATTTGTGTACGTAAATGAAGATGTCGAATCCAAGAACAGCTTGGAAAGATCACTTGAACACCTAGCTGAACATGCAGTAAGCATTATCAAAATTTCAGAGGACTTTCCGATAAAAGAAAAAAGGCAGTTAATGGATCTGCTTATACGTAATCTTATTCTTCACATTGAAAAAGGATATGATCCAGATCTAGTAGAACTGAAAAACATAATTCATTTACCTACCATACCAGCAGTGATTGATTGCTTTGATATCTCTAATTTTGGGACTTCATTTGCGGTTGGATCATGTACAAGATTTGTTAACGGCAAACCAAACAAGGCAGGATACAGAAAATTTAAGATCAGAACAATACCTAGTCAAAATGACTTTGCAATGATTGATGAGGTGATAACGCGCAGGTATCCATTAATTGAAAAAGATATCAAGGATCAAATAACAATACCAGATTTGATAGTAATAGATGGAGGAAAAGGACAATTAAGTTCTGCGATAAATGCTATTCACAAAATAGGATTGGACGTTCCATGTATTTCATTAGCAAAAGAGAATGAAGAAATATATACTCCATATTCAAGTAAACCAATAATTCTTCCAAAAAGTAACGGCGCTCTTAAGATTTTACAACATATTAGAGACGAAGCCCATAGATTTGGATTAGCTTATAATATCAATTTAAGAAAAATACATAATTAATTTATCACAGGTTTTGTTGCGGGATTTATTAACTCAGTGTGCTTATGTAACAAATAATGTTACCAAATCATAAAACAAGATCATTATAGCACCAAAAAACTATAGATCACAATTCATTATATAGAGATCATGTATATGTCATATTTTCTATAGGATAGGCTTTTGTTATACTTTGAACTAGGTTTACTTCAGAGTGAAAAAATACATACAAAGAAGTCAGGTAAAAAAACACGAGTATTTGAGGGATACTAGATATTCTTACTGCATCTCTTGTAAAAAGAGAACACAATTTACGTGTATAAAATGCGGGTTTTGCTGGAGCTGTCACTGGCTGAAAGAAGAGATGGAGAGAATTCTTCCTAAGATGATACCAATGGAGGTATATAGTTAATTAACAATGACAATAATTGCAGCAACATCAATATCAAGTACTCCTAAAGATAATGACAAAAATAATAATATTATCTATCTCTAAATCAAGCAGCTCTCTCTATTACATTGATGTACTAAAAATAAAACAGGATTCTGAATTTTACAGAAATATTGCTGCCAAATTCACAAGTCAAACAGCAAGTTTTCCTTTATTACTTATCAAGTTAAATGAAGAAGCTAAACTTATAAACAAGATGTAATCCTTCAGGTGCAATAATAATAAAATAATAATAATATAGTAATCTTGAGCCATACAAAGTATTACTAAGTCTACATATTCTCAACTAGCTATCAAAATAGCTACTTTTAGGCTCTGACTTTCACAAGTTTTACATGTCCTCTAGTACAATTCTCAGGACCATCTAAATGCGAACGTACCATCTGTTTTGCTTTTAGTTCAGGTAGTTTTTCACTAGATATATAACCACATTTTTTGCAGGTTATGA
>JBKOWU010000239.1:0-9678 GCA_046724555.1 Thermoproteota archaeon
AAAGTAGTTACAAGGTTAACAGGAGATCTTGAACACATCTTTCTGGCTGACTATAATATGTCTGACTTAATTATCGTTTATCCGTGTACAGCCAATACATTAGGAAAAATTGGCAATGGAATTGATGATACACCTGTCACCTCTGTTTTAAGTGTTGCTCTTGGATCTAAAATTCCAATAATTATTGCACCCGCTATGCACAAGGCTATGTATGATAATCCATTTATCAAAGAAAATATCTGTAGATTAAAGAATCAAGGAATTGAATTTTTGCAGCCATTGCTTTCAGAAGGAAAAGCCAAAGTTGCTCATCCTGAGCAAGCTCTAAAACAGGTTTTAAATAAGTTTGATAAACGTAGTAAAAACGGAGTCCTTTCTTTACATGATAAGAATATACTGGTTACTGCAGGTAGCACAGTTGAGTACATAGATCCAGTGCGTGTGATTACAAACTTAAGCTCAGGTAAAATTGGAAATGCAATTGCCAAAGAAGCAAGCAACAGAGGTGCAAAAGTTACAATAGTCTATGGATATACAACCGCTGCAAACTATTCATCAGACTCATCGGATCTTAAAGTCATCAAAGCGACTACAACCGAGGAAATGTGCAATACTGTCGTCTCTGAGCTATCATCAAAGACATATGATATTGCTATCTTAGCTGCAGCTGTAACGGATTTCGGGCCTGAAGAGAAAAGATCTAATAAAATCGACAGCAGAATAGATCGATTATCATTGTCTCTTGTACCTACAAGAAAGATCATAGATCGGATCAAGAATATCACCAAAAATGATATATTTTTAGTTGCATTCAAAGCAGAATACAATATATCAGATTTATCTATAGTAGAAAAAGCATATCAAAAATTAGAGGAATGTAACGGTGATCTAATCGTTGCCAATGATATTGGCAGAGCAGGTTCTGAAGCTGGTTCTGATAATGACGAGGTATTCATAATAAACAGACAGAAGAAAGTCATTCATTTATCATTACAAAGTAAAAGAGATATCGCTAAAAAGTTGGTTGATATTATTACTGAGTCTATTGAGGCTAAGAACAGTGGTATAACACTAGGAAAACCTTAATACAATAAGCGCCAGATATCTACTATCTAGTAATAAAGACCATTTAACTATTTCACTTAGTAGAATGGAATTCCTGATTACGATGTTGCGATTAGCTGTATTAGATATATTGTGTATTACAGACTGATGCAATACACCATTGTATTGTAGACTTTATATTATTCGCTAACTTTCAGGGTTTTGTTGTGGCAATGTAGCTGCGCGGCTAAGTCCTAATAAAACCCATTCTTCAATCCATCTACACTTTTCAGGGCTGTATTGACTTGTTTCGTCTTCTGATGAGCATAAATGTTGATAAGTGCAACCAAAACATGGGGCACCTTCTACACTTGCTATTTCTATAGGTTTTTTAATGAATTCTGCAACTTCCATGGATTTCTTTACAACTACTTTATATGTCCATCTACCATGATAGAGCATTTTTTCACGTGATATAAGATCACGCTTTTCCAAATTACTTACTAACCTAGAACCGTCTCTACTATCAAGAGAGAATACTTTGCAAAGTTCAGTCTGGAATATTCCAGCTTCACCAGTTCGTAAAATTGTTTCAAAGACTTGTTCAATTAAATTGCTTTTAGTTTTAATTGGCAGTTTTGTTGAGGTAACTATATCTGATGCCAAAAGATTACTCTTCAATTATTCAGTATTGATATAAAAATCTTCATATTATTTATTTAGAGTCTTTGGCATTGGGAGCATTCTCCAGGCTGTTTTATCTAAACTCAGACCGTTGTGCTTTAGTCATATTCCTTTTAATAAAATAGTTGTAATGAAAATTCAATATCAAGGAATTTTTAGAATGAAAAGAAATCAGAATTCATATTCATGCTGCTTAAAGCGCATATGCATAAAATTGCTTTCCTTTATTCTCTAGATTACTCTTCTATAAGGTATTGTCAATATCAATATCTAAAGTGACAATTAACATTATTACTATCATATTCTTTTTCAAATATTATCTAAAAATAGACTTGATTATAAGGACTTGATTATATGCTATGAACATATATGATTACAGACTACTGTACATGAATTAATATAGTGCGGTCACCGGGATTTGACATCTACATATAAGTGAGGTCAGTAGTTGATTTTAATGTTATGTTTATAAACAAATATCCCTCCTTGCTATATTTTAATTGACTCGATCTACAGTTAAGGTATACTCTACTAATATTATTTTTAGAAAAATTGTTATATCACAAAAAGTGGGAATCTCAATATTAAATTCCATTATAGGGCGAGAATAAGGATGCATATCTAATAGCATACATATACGAGGACTGATGATGATAAAACATGAAAAAGAGTGATGATGTTATCAGTACACAAACGTTTGTAAATGTAAAGAGTAGTTAATCTAGGCAGTGTTTCATTTATCATGAGTATTCGTATCTTGTAATTATTTCGTTACCTATACAATACATATCAACACAAAAACCTTCATGCTCTTAGAGATCTAGACGAATCACATGACATCTCATACATTATATGTCTTCTGTTGTTGCTATCGATGCAGTTGCAGCTGCTGATGAAGATGGTGGCTGACGCATACTTTTACTAGCTGCTATTTTATCATCTCGCTCTTTAACCAGTCTAAAGGATATAATACATTAGTTCTTATAAATGACTCGACTTTGTTGACTCCATTATAGGATTGTAACCTTTTCAATATTAAGCTGACCGTAGAAATATTTGAGGCAAATAACACTGCAAAAAATACTTCCCTTTGAAACCAATTGGGAGTATGAAGCAAGTATTCTTCGAATTCACTATATATTCTTTCAGATATGATCTGGTAATTAGTTATATTTAACATGAATTATTACTACAAATTCAATGTATCCTGTTAGTCGCAGAGAGGATAAGTTGTCAATATTATAAATATTAAAACGCGATTTTCTTTCAACACTTCTAATCTTAACATCTTATCTTGCTACCATCTTTTCTAATCTTAACATCTTATCTTGCTACCATCTTATGTGAAAGTGAAGTTTGTTTAGCTATATCTTCAAGGAAGCGTCCCTTCAAAGGAATACGAAGCCTCTCTGGACACCTTACAAGTATGATGTAGGAGATGGTGCTAAAGTATGAAGCATTTGCAAAGCATGCTCCTTACATGGAAAAATTGTCTATAGATCAAAATAGAGTTGTACTTAAGGATAACAAGAGAAATAGAATTGCAGAAGTGATGCTAAAAGAAGGAGAATTGCAGTGTTTGCTAGATGAAAAGTCTGATTGTGTTCACGTGGGTTTTGTTTATTCTCTTCATGAGTTGTAAAATATGAATAATATGATTAAGGCTCCTCCCCCACTCAGCATATGAGATACGAAATAGTTCCAGGCTAATGGTCACTGACTCGTTTAAAATGATTTTATTTTAATAGCAACCTTGAGTGAAAATTATGACCGTCACCAAGCAGCCGGATTACAGTTCTGTTCCATCAGCCAGCTGCTTTGTTATTTTGCTTACTTAGAAAAAGGAAGCTTAAAACTTTCGTGCAGAATTAACAATCATCAGGATGCTGATAGGTTCAAGAATGTATACAGGATATGATTCTAAATCATGTAATAAGGGATTGGCCATTTTATGATGATAACTGACTAGGATAACCAACGGTAAGCATACACTAACGTAGATATTAACTGTAGTCCAAGTAGCAAGTAGTTATTATCATGTTTCTTTTTCTTTAACCTTCAACGTTGCATATATCAAAATACCTGCATCAATGATTATTACTATTATAATTACTCTTAGAAGAATAGGAATCATTGCATGTGCAAGAAATACTATAATAGATACTATGAGTATCAGAGTAATTACTGCTATTATTATGGCTCCGACAACTCTTTGTGCTACTCTTCCAGAATCCCTGGGTGTTTTCAATTGATATTATCTCACCATCTATGCAGCTTTTAGATTACTTTCAGATAAAGAATTGAAAAGACGATAGTATATAAAATAATTTATTTTTATAATCAAGTTATAGCAAAATTATTGTACGTCGATTATTTGAAATAGGATTTTGGATAATAGTTACGTTTCTCATCTAAAATATAATTTAAATAATACAAATTTCACGACTCAAATCAAATACGTTTAGATGAAGCACAAGTCCAAAAACCTTGATAACATAGCGATCAATGTATTCGATCCAAATGTTTTCCAACCGGGTAGCAATAAATTAAGTTTGTAAAACATCACGCATTATTCTCAAGGGAAGGGTAACTATAAAATGAAAGGAGTTACATCGTTTGTATAGGCATGCGATTATTTGAATCCTGTTGTTCATTACAAGTCATACCATCACCATCGTTATTGTTGGTGGTATCATCATCATCATTATTATTATTGTAACCCTGTAGACACTGAGCAAAAACACAACAGATGCTATAGTTTTACTCATGAGTTGCTGCACAAACGCATCCCAATAACAAAAATGACCCGAAAATACCCATCCTCACATTATTGTATGACTGACAATCTAATACTTCAATGAATGTCAATAGAAATTGCATGACATATGATAGGTTCACTTTATTAGAGAATTAATAGAAAATAGGTGATGGATTATAATTGATTTATTGGCGTGAATCTATCTAACTTGATTAGGTACCCTGTATGTATAGACTTTTGCTATTTGTATCATATCTAAGGTCAGCCATAGTCAATACTTTAAATCCATTGTCTTGTAAATACTTCATCTCAGCATCAAACAGATTCACGGTTGTATCAATAGGTCTGTTGCTATCGCTTAAATCACGATAGTTTACAAGAGTATGATAGACAATTATAGGGATTGCACTTACTTTTCCATCCTTGTTATTATAACTATATGGGTTATTTACAGCTGTGACAAATTTCTGAAACATCTGAGCGTTATTATATTCGTGCCGGATCTTTTTACAAGTGTCAGGCTCGCCATTACTAGTACTAGTAGCACTAGCACCATTACCATTAACGGAGCAGTCATTATCAATGTGCTTATGAGCCCAGCTATTGATAGAATATCTATTTGCAGGCGTCAATTCCCCATTACTAAGATACGTTTCGCAATAGGTGTTCTGCTGCTTATTATTTTCCATACCATTGCCACACTGCAAAAGAGTTAGTGCAGATGATTTGGCAGCTCTAGCTAAATCATAGTATTTAGCAACTGTATTTACAACTTTTGGATCATCAGATCCTTCACCATTAGGATATGCAAAAATTGTGGGATTGAATCCATGATTTTCTAAACATTGTTTTGACTGACCTATTTCATAATCCAAATCTGATTGTGATAAACCGTTTAAATTTGGATGAGTCATGGTGTGTGCCTCAATATCCATGCCATCTTGTTGCAGCGCTGCTATCTGTTGCCATGTAATTGATATATCTTTATCATGATATCCTGTTTCTATCCAATTGCATACTTCAAAGAATGTTGCTTTAAATCCATATTTGTCTAGGATAGGTTTGGCGTAGGTATAATCGCTTTCATGTGAGTCATCAAAATTTATAATTACAAACTTGCTATTTGTAGGTGTTTCAACTGGTAGTGGAACAGTTGGTTCGCCTCCTTGTTTGCCCAAATCGCTAGTGGTATCGCTGGCTTTATTTCTACTACCATTACCACTATCACTACCACGACTGCTTGCTCTATCAGAAGATGATGTTTTAGAATTTTTTTTGGCAAAAGCATCTATACCAATAGTGGTATTCGCATTGAGAATACATCCAAATAGTAAGGAA
Organism: Thermoproteota archaeon; assembly: GCA_046724555.1. Lineage (GTDB taxonomy): Archaea > Thermoproteota > Nitrososphaeria > Nitrososphaerales > Nitrososphaeraceae > JAFAQB01. Next base: position 5,825 of record JBKOWU010000239.1, read on the forward strand.
AATGCTAGTGTTAAAATAAAGAAGCTACGAGCAGTAATACTACTAGCGCCACCAACCTCTTTCATGTGCTATCAGTAGTTGTTTTCATATATATATTGATATAAGATACAGATTGTTATTCTAGCCGTATGATGGAATTTAAAGCGGAAAATTCCCACTTTTTGTAGTATAACAAACTAGGAGAATAGATTTCTTCTTAAATGCTGCTTTTACTGCGCTTGATTTTTAAAAAATTACACTTTTTACTTATTGCTTAATGTTTACAAGAATGCGTTTAATCTGCTGCGAGTATTCGAGAACTTTTGTATACGATAACTATCAGCTATGCTAGTTCCAAGTATTTTTTAGAACCAGCAGTTTCAAAATCTAAAGCTGGTGAAGACAATTCCATGACGGGAGTCATACCTTTGGACTCTATATCCTGAAACTTGCTTTAAATCCATATTGATCCAACATTGGTTTGGTGGTGGTAAATTGAGTTTTATGAGTATTACCAAAAGTTAGAATTACTACCTTACTGCTGCTGTTGTTGTCATTGCCGCCTGTATCATTTACCTGATGCTGCTGTCTATATATTGTGATGTTATTTGGCAACGACATTTCCAAAGTGGCAATGACAAGGATAAACGCAATAATCGTAAATATTACAATAGCACAGAAACTAATTGAATTATTCAATTTAGTGTGTGCTCTATATAATTTTATATATATGACTATAGCTACTCGATAGGTGCAATAATGTATGATAATGTAAAGTTATTTCCCTTCTTTTGTGTTTGTTGTGATAGTAAAATTTTCATCTAGAAATATGTCACTAGCTAAGTTATATATGTCGCCAGGATTACTTCTTGAGGACTATGAAGAAAAAAATAGATAATAATAATAATAATTATCGCAATGCGAATTACAATTATTATCGTCACCCTGCAAGGATTTCCTTATTGTTATTCCTACTTACATTGACAGCCTCCATGATTGTTTTTTCATCTTTTTCCTCATCACCATTAATTTTTTCTTCAGCAAATGCATTTCATCTAGCCAAAGATTATGTATTTGTTAAGAAATGGGGTTCTCTCTGTAAGCTTAAAAAATTAGAAGGATGTAATATGAATGCACCGGGTGCTAAGGAAGTTGGAGATGGGCAGTTTCAGCGTCCACATGATCTTGACTTTGATCAACAAGAGAAATATCTCTATACTCTAGATAGAGATAATAATCGTGTACAAGTATTCGATAAAAATGGGACCTTCATAATGAAATGGGGTTCTAGGGGTACTGGTGATGGGCAATTTTTTAATCCATATGGTGTAGACGTTGATTCTGCAGGTAATGTCTGGGTTGTTGAGAGAAACGGTGAGCGTGTTCAGAAATTTGATAAAGATGGCAATTTTCTGTTTAAGTTTGGTTCGCTTGGTGCAGGAGAAGGACAATTTAATTTCCCAAGAATGATTGCTGTGGATAAGGATCTAAAATACCTGTATGTTGTAGACTCCAACAATAACCGCATTCAAAAATTTGACATCAATGGTAACTTTGTTATGAGCTGGGGTGGTAATGGTACTGGTGATGGGCAATTTATGGTACCTGTTTCTGTCGTAATTGACAATAACGGAGATATTATTGTAGACGAGCGAGGCAATGCGCGTGTTCAGAAATTTGATAGTAATGGTAAATTCCTCTTAAAGTTTGGTTCTGAAGGACCTGGTGATGGCCAATTTTCACATGTGGAACATATAGCTGTAGATAAATACAATAACATATATGTTAACGACCCACAGTCTGATAAAACTGGAAACCAGATTCCGCGTGTCCAAAAGTTTTCTCCTGATGGCAAATTCATTACTAAATTTGGTTTAGGAAATGGTACTGGTGATGGCCAACTTATAGACCCAGAGCACCTTGCTATAGATTCAAATGGCTATGTATATGTTTCAGATAGAGGAAATAGTAACATCCAAGTATTCAAACCTGTAGATGACATACATCCTTGATCGTCTCTGATGTGTGGTACTCTACTTTCGCTTTTACCTATCACAGTGCAGGTGACAGTAAGACATGGATCATCTTTATGTTACTTTTTCTAATATAAAATAATTTAATTCATTTGTCTACATGAATCTTAGATGGTATGGTTATTTTGGTTTCATATGCCGAGATCCATAAATGTTAAAAAATTACCAAATATGATTTATGCAGTATTACTTAAAAAATTCCAAAACCATTCTCAATCCTAGCCTTAGTTAAGTCTATCGCTGGTGAAAAAAGACCTCCCTGGTAATTCTGACATGCAAGATCAGCAAAACCAATTGCACAATCATCTACCAGAATTGGTGCTAGTACTAGAGGTAGTAGCTGCAATCATCTCCACAACATGCAGTGACGAACTTTTTATTTTAATTTTTAATTTGACTAGGCCGATGTTATTGTCAGACTATCAACAGCTATCAACAAACAAATCATTGTCTAGGCGATAAGTTCATGTATTCTTAAAAATCTATATGTTTTAGCATTGACACGTCTACTTCTAGGTGTGGTAATAATTTCATTGATTTGGATATGCTTTTGCCACGCGTATAGAGGTTTTAAAATGGTAATAGATAGAAGAGTGTCATCATCATTCCTATTTTATAGTACAACTATCGAACTGGTAGCAAAAAATAATAAGAATTCAGCTCATATAATGAGTGATGCAAATAAAAGTTGCATTCTTACCTATAATGTTACTCATGCTAATGGTACTCTTAGTTTTTTCTTTTTTCAATATTAAAATAGCATATGCTCACATAACTAAAATGTTTGGCAATATTCAGGTAGAAGTTGGCTGGAGTAATGAACCTCCACTAGTAGGCCTATTAAATAATGTCATAGTTCAGGTAAACCAAACCAGTGGCAAAAATACTCAAACACCGGTTATTAATGCCTTGGCCAGTATGGATACAGCAGTAAAGTATGGAGGGGTAACAAAACCACTTGACTTTGTTCCATCTGAGGAAACAGAAGGAATGTATAATGGTCAGATGATCCCTACAAGACCCGGTACATATAGCCTTGTATTAAATGGCACTATACAGAATCAAAAAATCAATGCCGAGATACCACTTGATTTGGTTGAAAGCACTCAAAAACTCAATTTTCCTGACGCTGGAGGCGCCAGCAGCGGTGGAATAGGTGTTAGCAATACCGCAGCAGCTAGTAATAACATTGGCCCACAGCTTCAGGGAATTGTTAGTCAGCTAGCAAATGATATCGATTCAACAAAAAACAGTGTAGATACCTTGGCCAAAACTAATGCAGATACACAAAAAACAATTCAGGATCTCAAAAATACAAATGATAGGCTATATATGATAGGATTGGGTGGAGTGGGAGCTGGTGTAGCTGGAATAATTATAGCTGCTACAGCACTTTCTCACAGAAGAGTTCTCGAAGTTTAATAGCACAGATTAATTTTAGATAATTTTTACCTATAATGCATCATAAACTTTACCATAGGTCTATTACAGCAGTACTAAAGAGAAATAGACTTTGGACGGGCAATTCATACTGTTCGATTGCTGTACCACAATTGTTTTATCTAAAATCACTACTATACATATTTGATGATGTCCAACATTAGTAGGAATAGCATTCTTACAATACTGTTTGCAGGAGTTGTCTCAATCGCAGTAGTTTTCCCACTCAAGGCAGCATATGCACATACTTTCTCAGGAGGGGAAAGTGCATCATTCCTTGCTTTAGTTAAAATATTACAAGCTGATTTAGGTCTAGTACAATCCAATATTGCTTCAAACGCTACTTTAGCTCAATCTCATGCAAGCGCAGTCGCTGAACACCTTGACACAAATACTACAAAA
>JBKOWU010000198.1:0-47254 GCA_046724555.1 Thermoproteota archaeon
GAAAATGTATGCCCTCCGCAATGTGTGAAGATATTCCAAAAAGGGCAGTAGTAATGCTGGCTGTCATTTAATAATAATAAAAACACGACAGCGAATTAAATACTGATTATAATAGCAGAGAGTTTGGATATGTACTTAGATACTCTTCCGTATCTATTATTTTTGTCTATTTCTAGTTATTCTTTAACTCTCTGAAGTAAATAGTGCGCTAATAAATTAGATCCTTATTTGCTTAGAATGCTTTTTAAAACCACAGTTATGCGGATAATCCTACCATATAAATTACTGAAAAATGCTTTTTGATGATGTATTATGAGAACAAAACATAAGTATTCTGACTACCACGGTCTAGGATTAGACGTCTAATTGTAAACTATCCAGATAAGACACAACACAATAAAACAGACGAAAGATCAGATCTAGGATAATCTTTAGCTCGCTTGTGTGGTAAAATTGAAAATTCAATACGATGCAAACGTCGTACAAACTTATTTTATATATCAAGAACTCCGTCAAACAGTTAATGGTGAAAAGGTTTGATTTGGTTGCAACTGGCGGTACCTTTGATGAAATACATTCTGGTCATTTAGCTTTGCTATCCAAAGCCTTTGAACTATGCGAGACTCTAATAATTGGAGTTACCAGTGATGAGTTTGCAACTAAAAGAAAAGGCAAAAATAATATCCATCATAGATATGAGGAAAGAGTTGCAAACCTAAAGGACACGATCAGAGAGAATTTTGGAGATGTTAAATATCAGATCAGTAAATTGGATAATGACTATGGGCCTGTAGTCCTTTCAGCAGATGTATGTGCCCTAGTAGCAAGTACTGAAACTGCAAAAAAAGGAGATGACATTAATAGAATCCGCCACAATAATGGCCTAGCACCTATTGACGTCGTCATGGTTGATTTAGTAAGAGCATATGATGGCAAACCAATCTCTTCCTCACGTATTCGAAGTGGTGAGATTGATGCAGCGGGCAAAAAGTTAAAAGTACTGTAAAATGACGCATCAAACGGATTTTGCTGATCTGCATTTGTTTATTGTACAATTTGTAATATGACTAGAAATCTGATTGGCCACTTACATACGTCAGATATATCTTAGACTTACATTTAGTGAATAGATATTTTGTGATAACCTTTGATCATTCTGACAGAACGATTTCTGTTATATGATCATGATAGCTGCTTTGATAAACAGTCTTTTTTCCTTGTAGTACATCAGATAGCAACCTGTTTAGCCTTTCAGCATTATTGTCGTCTTTCATAAGAATACAGTGAGAGGTTCTGTCCTTTAGTACTACAACTACTTCGTTTTCTATGACATCCAATATATCGCGAATATAAGTGCAGCGGTCTTTTTGCAATCCCGTCAAGCCAGCTAATTTCTCCGCTTCATATCTATCTTCACATTCAAACCTTTCAATGTTGTTCATATTAATCACTTGGGTAATTTTCTCTGTCATACATAAAATTTGCAACAAGGTCTTGTGCTTTTCCTCTGCGTTTCTTAAATTCACTTAGAAAAGACTTTGATTCTCTTGCCAAGTCGCACTTGCATTCTCCACACAGCAAGTTGCCACTCTTACAGCTTATTAGACGTTCATCCGATTGTTTTTCAGTATCAAAAAAATACCTTAAATGCCAGAAAACAGGACAGCCAATGGCGTTTCCTCCCAACATTCTTTGAAGCCGCACAGTAGCTTGACCGCCAGTAAATGCACCGGAAACCTTTTTGTCTATAATCTCCGGTCCGTCTGAAGTGAATAATGCAGTTTCGGGTTTAGAAGAGGACATTTTGCCTGATACTCCTATACCAGGCAGAAACTTACTATGGATCTGTGCAGGTTTATAATAACCCATCCGTTCAGATATATCTCTTGTCATTCTCCAATATGGATCTTGATCTATTGCAGCAGGAATCAAAACAGGCGTTGGCTTGCCTTCTATGACAGAGGGTAGGAAACACGGAGCAGCCTGGATAGGTGGGAATCCTATCATACCGATATTAGTAGAGTTTGAAAAACCAAAGACAGCCCTTGCTGTAGAAAAAGTAGTTTTCTTAGCAATTTCCATCGCTATAGGATATAGATATTTAATATGTTTTGTGTCAACTATGATCCTTGTTTTTTTTGGGTCAAATCCTACCGCAATAATGTCAAGTATATTTTCATAAGTATAATGCCTGATCTCTTCTTGTGTCCTGTCTTGCCCGTGTAGGAATTTTTCGTCATCTGTTAATTGGAATATAAGATTCGATCCAAATTTGTCCTGTAGATACTTAGTGAACAACCATGGAAGCAAATGTCCCATGTGAATCATGCCTGAGGGTCCTCTGCCAGTATAAAGGTAAAATTTCTCACCATTCTCATATTTATTTAGTATCCAATCAAAATCTCGATGTGAAAAAAAATATTGTAATTTTAACATTGGATGTACATCTCCGGTAAATTTCATGACCTTATCAATTATCGATTTTGTTACTGGCTGCGTGCCAAACTGTTCTATCAATTTGTTGTAGTCTATTTCTCCTTCTACTTCCCATGGTGTTACTTTAAAATGATCCTCATAGTTAGATTTCTCGTTGCCGCATTGATGCGTAGTATTACGAAAAATAGCATCTGACATAATTTTATAGAGACAAACAATTGCTTTAAAGGTTTAAAAAGTGTTCTTATCTCAAATTTAATGTAGACAGCCAATGGTTGATGATAGCCCCCAGCTCCACCCGATTGAGAAATTATTATTGGAAAGACTTGTAAATAGCGATCCAATATCAATTGAAAAGCTGGTGGAGACTTCTGATCTGTCTGTAGACCAAGTAAGACGTGGTATAGAATGGCTAAAATTTAAGAAATTGATCGCCTCAATTGACAAGTTGTATGATGTAATTTCACTTGGATCAAATGGGTTTGAGGCATGCAAGAAAGGATTACCTGAACGAAGACTTGTAAACGCAATAAAAAATGGAAACAACTCTGTGGCGTCTGTTTTAAAAAGTGGATTTCTGAAACCAGATGAAATTAATGCAGCAATTGCAATCGCGAAACGAAATCATTGGATACAATTCACTCAGTTGCAAAATGGGGACAAAAAATTCTTACTAACAGCAGAAGCTGATTTTTTATCTAGCGAAGAAAAACTGCTGCAAAAGGTAGTAAACCTAAATAACAGTGTAGAAGTCTTTGAACTTAGCTCTGAAGAGAAACAGGCTATCGAACTATTGAAGAGACGACCTAATTATATTACCGAACATGAACACAAGTATTCGGAAATTATTCTACTAGAAAGCGGCAGAAGATTAATACAAACGATGTATACTGGTACAGACAACTTAGAACGCAAACTAACAACAGATATGATTGTATCAGGCAAATGGAAGGACACTAGATTTAGCTCACTGGACGTGATGGCACATGTTCCATACTTGTATGCTGGAAGACAACATCCGCTTACAGATATTATCGATGAGGTAAAGGAAATTTTTTTCAGCATGGGATTCACTGAAATCGATGGACCAGTTATCAAGGCTAGTTTCTGGAACTTTGATGTACTATTTATTCCGCAAGATCATCCTGCCAGAGAGATGCAAGATACATTTTACATTGCCAGAGCCAAGCAGGATGAATTTGCAAATCCAGATCAAATTCAAAAGGTGTCTTCGATGCAAAAGAAGGGTTGGAATTCTGATTGGAACATAGAAGATGCTAGGAGATTAGTGCTCAGGACACATACAACATCAGCTACTATAGGATATCTTGCAAATAATAAACCTCAAAGCGCAAGGGTATTCTCGATTGGGCGGGTATTTAGAAATGAGAAGGTATCATATAAACACCTGGTAGAATTTAATCAAGTGGAAGGAATAGTCACTGATAAGCACGTAACTTTACGTGATTTAATGGGCTTACAAAAAGAATTTTATTCAAAGTTAGGAATCAAGAAGATAAAATTTTGGCCAACATTTTTTCCATATACAGAACCGTCACTCCAATCAATGATATATAACTGCGCTTTAGACAAGTGGGTTGAGATGGGAGGAATGGGAATTTTCAGACCCGAGGTTACACATCCACTTGGCATAAAGAATCCTGTACTGGCGTGGGGGGTTGGAATAGAAAGAATCGCAATGTTACGATTTGGACTAAACGATGTTCGAGATCTGTATGCTAATGACTTAGGATTGTTAAGGAATCTTCCTAAATGCCAGTTGTAAATTTTACTATAGAAAGATTATACAAGTTCCTTCCCGGTATAGATCTCAATCGAGTCCTGGAAGTGTTGCCATTTATCGGACTTGATATTGAAGGTATTGACAGCGAGGTTTTGAGGATCGAATACAATCCCAACAGACCTGACTTTGCATCAGATTACGGTATAGTTAGGGCACTTCGTGGACTATTGGGGATAGAAACCGGAATTCCAAAATTAAAAATCAACAAAGAAGTTAAAAATCATTGTGTCAATGTAGACAAGTCGGTATGTGATACCAGGCCATACATTGTTGCTTTAATTGCCAAAAATGGAAAATTAGACAACAGTACTATTACGCAGCTAACAGCAATGCAAGATGATCTCCAAAACGGGATAGGAAGGGTAAGAAGGAAAGCCTCTATAGGAATACATAACATGGACGCAATCCAATTTCCTGTGAGATATTGTACAGTAAATGAGGATTTTTCATTTATTCCACTTAAACAAGAGTCTCGCCAGGAAATCAAGTCCATTTTAAAAAGATCAAAGATAGGAGAAGACTATGGTCATATACTGGGAGGAGTAAAGAGATATCCTATTGTTGTTGATTCGAAGGATAATGTATTGGCGTTTCCTCCAATTGTGAATGGTAATACAACAAAGATTAGTACTGACACTAATAATTTATTTATAGAAATCACCGGTAACAACATAAAAACTGTAGAGGATATACTGGCAATTTTAGCAATTACGTTATACGACGCCGGTTTTGAACTCCATAACGTTACCATAAATAATTTCGATGGGAATGCATACACGCCGAGAATGGATGTTTCACATATCGATACTAATACGTCTGATATCAATATACTACTTGGATTAGATGTTCAAGTAAGTGAAATTGTTAGATGTTTGAAAAAAAGCAGACTCGATGCTAAAGAAACAAGAAACAAGAAAATCATTCAGTGTTGTATCCCAAGATATAGAATTGATATTCTCAATTATGTAGACATAGCTGAAGAAGTTGCAATAGGTTATGGCATCTATAACCTAAAACCCACTATCCCACATACTACACTAGTAGGACAGAAGGACGTGACTTCTACTTACATTAACATAATGAGAAATACAATGGTGGGCCTGCAAATGCTTGAAATTGTCAATTTTAGTCTTGTCAGCAAGAAAATTCAATATAGTTTGCCGGGTATAGCGGAACCCGAAAAGGTACCTTCGGTCATCGCTACAAAGAGTAGGGAACATGAGGTGCTTAGGGATATGTTGATACCTTCACTTCTTAAATCGTTGTCACGCAACATTCATGAGGAATATCCTCAAAAACTTTTCGAAATTGGCAAGATTTTCAACTGGGGTCAGAATATCAATGAGTATTGGAGTCTCGCTGCTATAGTGGCGCATAATGCTGCAGACTACACAGAAGTGAAATCCATTATGCAGACATTATTAAAGCTAAGCTTCGGCAAATCTGTTACCACGAAAGTTGCCTCTCACTCGGTTTTCATTCATGGCAGATGCGCAAGCATTATTGTGGATGATGAATCTGTAGGCATTTTAGGAGAGATTACTCCTTTTGCAATAGATAATTTCAAATTGAGAGTCCCGGTGGCAGCTTTTGAGTTAAATATATCTAAATTACTTCGAAATTAGAGATGAATTTTTATCTTAGAATAATTCATATATCATTGCCGAACTTGCACGCTTATGGATTACTAGGATAATGAGAATTACTCCTAGTTTGACAAGGTGTGTTGAAAAGCAGGCACCCCGTTATAGAGAGTGCACTAGGAGGAGTACACTTAAGTGTATGGCTACCAATGATTATGTGTGAGTCAGAGGCGGGGTATAAAATAATATTTTGACGTTGTGCTTATGCTAACAAAAAAGTGTGTTTAGGCTTTAGTAAGGTTGACTTGTGATACTGATGTACAGCTCAAACCATAGACTATAAAGGTCTAAATAGTGACACGACGTGATAACTATAAATATAAATGATAAGAGCCCTAACTAATTATATGTCGATAAATGTATCCAATATTGATAGAAATGTATTATTTTACTCTGTTAATATTCAGAGATATATCACGCTCTTATCTTTGATTTTAGGGGTACTACTCTGTTCTTCTTTGGTCTCATCATATCCATCTGTTCTAGCACAAAGTAGTAATGGGGGTGTTGGTGCTAGTGCGACCAATCAGTATCAGGGAGGTCAAGGAATGATTTTGGAAAAGATTTCTGATAAAGGAAACTACCGAGTACAGATAATGTGGAATGCTTTGTCCACTCAAGGTGGTAGTGCTATGCCTTCTGGTAATGCTAAACCTTCGCCTACCATTCCAAAACAAGGATTTGAGATGGAAATAGACTTTCTAAACGCAAGTGCTCCACTGCCGACCGGAAAAACGGTTCCACAAAAAGAGAGTGGTATAAAGAGTGAGAGCCCAGTTGGCGCAAGTGTTAATCAGATTCCCACCCCATCTATTATCCAAACAACAGTTCCTGTAGACAGTTATGATATAACGATTTATTCAGATCACGGACAAGAGTTATGGAAAAAACTAAATCAACCGGTGACTGCAGGCAGAGGAGTTCAAAGAGTCATATTTGAAAACAGCAATTATACCGGCGGAATAACTATTCAAATTACGAACATCAAGTCAGGTAATATACCGCCAAATGCTGTAACATTTACAGCAAAAGTCGCTTAATATTAATTCATCTCTTTTTCCTAGTCGCATGTTTATCGATCGGGATATGTATGTCTTTGTCTGAAACTGTGACTGTTATAGTCTGTTCGTGTCCTCGTATAATAGGATCTTTGTTTACGGAGATGGATAAAGATAGAGTTTTTGTAGGACATTTTCCATTTAGTAGCCCTGTGCCATCAGGACATACAGGAACACATTTGTTTTGAACAGCATCATAGCGTTCATCTTTTTTACATGGTGGATTTGGAACGCATTTGTTTAGCTTAGATTCATAGTGTTGGTTCTTGGGGCAGTTGTCTGGAACGCATTTCTTTTGGTTAGTGTCGTAGTGCTGGTCTTTTGGACATGTTATTACATCCGGAACACATTCGTTTACTTTGGGATCAAAGTGTTCGCCTGTTTTACATACTGGGACAGGACATTGACTGGCTATTTCCTTTGGTTGAGGACATATTGGGCAATCATTACTACTCCCTCCTGAGACTCCTTGAGGCATTATGCATGGTAGTTTATCTGGCACACATTTGTTCTGGCTAGGATCAAAGTGTTCATCTGTTTTACATACCGGCGGAGGTGGAGGACATGATATACCTATTACTGCTGATTGACATGGAGGCGGACAATCTGAAGATCCCTCTTGACATGGTGGTGTAGGACATGATGGATCGCTTGGATTGGCTGTACAATCAACTTTGCATGATGGATCTTCTGGGTTTTTGGTACAATCAGGTTTACATGATGGATCATTTGGAGTTGTGCTACAGTCTACTGGTTGTGTAGTGCAAGATGTATCATTGGGATTTGCTTTACAATCTATTGGTGGTGGCGGTGGTGGAGTACATGATGGATCATTAGGATTGGTATTGCAGTCAATTGGCGTGGAGTAGTCTTACATGATGGATCATTTGGAGTTGTGCTACAGTCCATAGGTCCTGATGGTTGCGGAGATCCTGTCGAGCCTGAACATTCAGGTGCAGTTGATCCTTCTTCACATGTTCCTGGCGGTGGCGGAGGTGGAGGCGTAGATGGTATCACTGTCGGGGTAGGTTCTTCTATAGGTAGTTGAGTTGGTGTACTTGGCTCTTCTGTTGTTGGATTACCATTCCCACCTGTTTCGCCGCTGCCACTGCCACCATTACTACCAGCGCTGCTTCCTCCATCACTATTACCTCCATCCTTGCTTCCTCTACCATCGTCACTCTTATCTCCTCCAGAAGATCCCTCAGATTTTGTGGCATAAGCATCCATACTGATAGCCATATTGCCTTTGAGAATACCTGAAGATGTTAAAGAGAAAGCCAGCGTTGAAACAAAGAATAGTATAATGAAACCACGGGTTTTATTACCCTCCTCCATTCCTCAGTATTGTTGAATTTAATATATATGGAATACCATATGTGGACAATAATCATTGTTGCTGCCAAGTTGTAGCAAATCTCTGCTACTTTATAGAAAAATTACTTTAGATAGTAACAGAAAGGAAAACCAATGTCAGATAGACAGTAGAATTTTCGGACACAGACAAGACAAGCTTGGAATCAAATAAAGGAATATGATTTCATGAGTCCAATCGCACATAAAGAAGCAAGATGTAGATGAAATATGACAAACTGGCATGATAGCCCATTGATGATAGTTAAGAGTGCTGATCCCATTATACATGAAGGAGCAAGTCTAAAGAAAATGCTAAATGAACTAGAAGCACTTTTAGCCAATGGATATACGTTGAAATCCACAACAGAATGCAATGGCGAAATATTTGCATTCTTGTTAAATGAATCTGAATTAACGCATGGATTAGAAAGCAAAACAACAATTACAACGATAGAAGAACATACATCTGAAGAGTGATACAATTAACTCACGATAACAGAATTGCGGCTCACTCTATATGCAGATGTTACTCAAAAATAAGAATGCTATGTATATGATGACAATTAGCTAACTCCTGCAGGTGGCTGATAACCTTCTTGGCTGTGGTCAATTCTCTTGTGAGAGTTCAATGTTTCAGCACTATCAAAAACTTTGCTTTGCCTTTAGAAGGAGAACTAGGTCTTCTGGAATTTGATGCTGTAGCCACTACATATCATCTTGAGTGTACATATCCATAGACGTATAATTAAGACTTGAGGTGCTCAAATGGCATGCATTCTAGCTAAGAATTAAAGTCACAGCGACTAGATGCATCATCCGTTGCAAAATAAAGAGACCTTAGGGGAGTAATGGTGGTAGCAGTGGAGGGAGACGTGGAAATCCTGGAATCTGTGGTAATTCAGGTATTGGTCCTAATCCAGGTTGTTGTTTTTGCTGCTGTGCTTGTGAAATCGTATTTGGTCGAGCTTGCAAATTAACTGTTAGGTCCATTATCTGCCCGTTTCTATTTACTGTAATATTGATATTATCTCCCACACTTTTTTGTGATTCAATATAATTTATTATATCATCGATTTGTCTTGTAACATTTCCATCGACTGCAGTTATTATATCACCTATCTTCGTTGCACCACTATCGTCTTGAGTTAACCCTTTAAGACCAGCTTTTTCAGCGGGACTGGCTGGTTGAATAGTGCTTACTATTACTCCTTTATAATTTGCAGGGAGTCCAACACTCCTGGCCAATTCTGGACTTATTTTCCCACCAGAAATCCCAATCCAAGGATGAATATAAGTTCCGTTTTTTATAATCACTGGTACTTCTTTAGCAATTGTATTTGATGGAATTGCAAATCCTACACCCGAGTAAGAACCTGTACTAGAAAGTATGGCAGTATTCATTCCTATAACTTCACCTTTTGTATTGAGCAAAGGACCACCAGAATTACCTGGATTTATTGCAGCATCTGTCTGAATCATATTTGGTACAGAAAATCCAGTATCAGGATTTGGCAATAACCTTCCTTTTGCACTTATTATACCTGTTGTAATAGTTCCACTAAGACCAAATGGATTGCCAATAGCTATCACTTGTTCTCCAGGTCTAACAGCAGAAGAATTTGCAAGAGGAAGTGGTACTACTTTCTCCTGCGAAAAGTTACCTGTGATTTGCAGTATGGTCAGATCTGAGTAAGCATCTTGTCCCACAACATTTGCAGAATATGTATTTCCATCTGTAAATGTTACATCTGCTTTCTTCACTCCACCTACAACATGATAATTAGTAACAATGTGACCTTGACTATTATATACAAATCCAGAACCTAATGCTGTACTTCTTCCAGTCGAAGGTACACCATTTATGATAATGATCTGATTAGGGTTTGTCCTTGTACTTGTAATTTGTACTACGGAGTCTTCTACTTGTGTAAAGACATCAGGTAATGAACTAGCTGTAGATGAAGATTTGTTTGTTACTGGATCTGTTGATGATGATTGCTGTGTAATGAACTTTTGCTGCTGCGGCTGTTGCTCATGCTGTTGTGCAAATACCGAAATTGAGAAGCCAGTTATTGATATAGCTGCGAGCAGGCCGACAGCTGAAATGGCAGCCATTACTAATGCATTTCTTTTGTACATAATTGCCAAGAATCCTTATGCGTCCCTATAGTTTATAGAACTATTATACAACTATTATATGTATAGTACATATACTCTCCTAATACTCATCACAGCTATTCTGTTGCTTTGATATCAATATGACATTTAGAAATTAAAACCAAGACAATCTATGAAAAGCATAAAGCTGACTTCGACATATAACCATTGAAATCAAAAAACTATGGACTTGTATTACCTCTCAAGCGTAAAAGTTGAGCGCGACTCTAAAACGAGCATGGTGAAATTGAACATTTGAGCTTTCAAGTAGAACAGAAGGAGAAGGATAAGAATGACTGGCGCAGAAACAAAGTTCAAGATCTTTCAATTCTAAGGCAGCAAGCTAAGCATAATATCAAGCGATACATTGACGAGCGCCTGCCAGAGGAATATGAGAAATGTCTTGTTGGTTTGACTGCAATAACAAAAGAAGCATGGAACACAGCACAGGGACACAGAAGATAAAAGAGAAAAGATACAGGCGTTATCATTAGCTAAAGAGTGTTATTCTATGAAGATGGATTTACTTACAAATGCTTCAGTAGTTGATGATGCTATTAGGTTTGTATCTGTTCGGTCAAAAGAGAATGTAAAATCATCTTCTTCAACAGCAATGTAAGTGACAAAGAGGAATCAAACGAACCTGATTATGATGAAGATAATCAAGATCAGCTAGAAGAAGAGCAGCAAGATGAACCAGGAGAAATGAAAGTAACAACAAATCAAGTTTTCTGAACCTTATAGAACTTCTTAAAGATTAGACATTCTTATCATATTTGATTAAGTATTATGTTAGGAGAACAGATTGCTGAAGCAAAAGGTAAGCTTACAGGACAGAGAGTATTAGATGTAGAAGGACCAAAGATAGAATACTCCTTTTTGACTAACGGAAGGATAAAAGAAATAGACATAACTCATATGGCTACATTTTACACCATTCCTAGAGGCAATGGATTACTGTACGGAGAAGGACAAGGTGTGATAACAACTAAGGATGGTACTGGAGAGATGGCAACTGAAATAGGACACGGAATAGGCCAGTTTACTGATGGAGGAAAAAAAGTAAGGTTTCGTGGCTCCTTTTTTTACACAGCATCTTCTACAGGAAAGTTGTCTTTCCTTAACAATATTGTTGGCATCTTTGAATACGAGGGAGATGAATCTGGAAACACTTCATACAAAGTCTGGGAATGGAAATAGCAGGATAGTATTAACAAATCATAGTCGTCTTTTTTTATTATTTAACTTGTCAATGATTATTTTATTGTGTATGTGGAATTAAACCAGATTTTCAAATGCAATAGTAGTTGATGATGCTATTAGGTTTGTATGTGATAGGTCAAAATACAAAGAGAAGCAAAAATCATCGCGCGATAACAATGAGGATAGTAAAGAAGAATCAACAGAGATGAATTATGATAAAGATAAAGAAAGATCCGCTAGAAGAAGAGCAAGAAGAGGAAGCTGGAGAAATAACTACTACGACAAACCAAGTCTTCTAAAATAGATTAGAAGAAAATTCGCGTTGATGTCTTTCTTTTGTATATGGAGAAGCAGCAATAGAGAAAGGACGGAAATACAACCCTGATAACTTCAATCCATATTATTCTACTCCAAAGTCAATGGGTATAGATCCCGCATATGGTAACTCAGCATTTGGTATTGTGGTAACAGAGTAGGTTGATGGGATAGTACAGATATTACATGCAGAGGAATATCATAGACCTGACTACAATGAGATGTTATCCTTAGTCTATGGACTTAATTTCCAAGTATCAGGTGGATAAAATATACATTGATGGTGCTAATCCATCTTTTATTAAATCACTAAAGCTGCAAATAGGTGAAGAAGCAGATTATGACAAGGTAATTGCCAGATATAGATCAGAAGGGTTTGGAGACGATGCTGCTCTTAAAGAACAGGAAGCAGGAAAAATTGCAATTAATCCAGACAGATTTGATAAATTGATTACTGCATTAAGGACTGCTGTAGATGATGATGGTGTATTGGATAAAGAAGCTACCTCGTACAATGATATATTCGATGCATTTAGGCTAGCTTTGAAGTTTTATCATTTTGAAGATAGTAGCAGAGAGTTGGGTTAAGTAATACCTTGCAGATTAAACTGTTTCTTGAAAAAGTCTTGAAATTCGCTATCAGACATTCTTTTTCTTGATTCCAAAATGGTGGCTGCGTCTTTTCCTACCACATACCTGAAATTAGGATTATCATCTTTAACTGCTTGTAGAATCACCTTTGCAACTTCAGATGGATGTATAGCATTTTGCAGCATTTGTTTGAACGAATCTGACATATTATTTTCTATTTGTTTATATTGTGAATAATCATTACTATCGCCACCGTTTGATGCCTTTGCAGCCATCCTCCAATTCTTCCAAAAATTTGAACCGACAGCTCCAGGTTCTATAAGTATAACCTTTATTCTAAATGGTTCAACTTCATATTGTATAGATTCAGATAGGCCCTCTAAGGCAAATTTAGTTGCATGATAAATTGAGTCAAGAGGAATTGCGATTCTGCCCCCCATAGATGTTATATTTACTATTTTACCGCTTCTGCGTTCTCTCATTATAGGAATTATTGCCAGCATGAGTCTAACTGCGCCAAAAAAGTTAGTTTCGAATTGTGACTTTATTTCTTCCATTGAAGTTTGTTCTAAAGCTCCAACTAATGCATACCCTGCATTATTTACTACAACATCAATCCTACCGTTTTCAGTTACTATTCTATTAATTGCATCTAATACCGACTCATCATTATCAACATCTAGTTGGATAACCTGTAATGGCAGATTCTCACTTTTAGCTATATCTGTTATATGTTTTGATCCTCCATCTTCTTCTAACTTATGCATTGTTGCATAAGTATGGAATCCATTTCTTGCCAGCATGAGTGAAGTTTCAAATCCTATACCGCTAGAGCTGCCTGTTACAACTGCAACTTGTTCTTTTTCTTGTACCATATATAGTTGGTCAGACACTACAAATTATATAAAGTAAAAACTTTACAAAGTATACAAATTACCTGTGAGTTAGTATTTAGCTTTATAGTACCTAATAAAGACAAAACTGCGCTAAGAACTGCAGTAGATAATGATGGAACGTTGGATAAAGAAGCAACACATTATAACGACATATTTGATGCATTTAGGTTGGTACTATGGTTCTATCGCTTTCAAGATCCCGTACCGTCTATCTATGACCTTGACAGGTCATTACTTAGACGATAGGATCAGTGTCAATAATATACCGCAGATGATGTTATTATATATCTCGTACCGCCATATCTCTAGTGCAGGGGTAGCACGGGGATTTAGAGTAGACGGTACGAGACAATGAAACGTTTGCTTTGGTTCTCTATTGTCATATAATGCGGTTCTCTAGATTATTAATGTTAGATAACCAAGTTAATCAAGTGACTTGCTAGACAAACGATAAGTTTTATAAAAAATTTATATCATTAACAGAGCAAAATCACTACAGATTGCATTTTGTGGCTGGGTTCAAGAACTTCAAATTCTTGATTTTGTTCCACATTGTTCCTCTGCTTTCTTATTGTTAAGTTTTGGCAATGCCGCATATGCGTGCTTCAGTTGTGTTAACAACTTTGAGATCAGGGTTGCTAGGATTACACAATTTTTGTTTTGATCTCTGGCGATAGTGCAGTATTACTAGGTGAACTACCAACAGATAGTGATGGTGATGACTGTTGAGCATATGCATAGATATTACTCCAAATAGCAAAAACCAGTAATACCGCCTATGACTGAAAATAATGTAAAAAGCAATCTGGAGTTATTGCTGGCAGCGTGAGCAAAAAACAACAACAGTTAATCCCTCACCTGTATATCAGGTTCATTGTTACTGCATTTGCATCAACAAATGTTACCTGTTGATTACCGTTGTTCCATAAGAATAAATTTGTAATATTAGACACAACATCTTGTTTTCCTGTAAGTGGATTTGTGCCACTAATCTGTGAACCAAGATCTGTTTCAAATATATTTGAAATTTGTGATTTTATCATATCTAGTACCACAGCGTGTTGAATAGCACCATTGTTGCTTGCAAGCTGAGCTACTACAACATACAGATGGTTATTTGGCAGGTTAGCTGTAACATGTCCTCCAATCAAACGGTAGGGTGCGATATCTCCAATAGGGAGATAAGCATTTCTTGACATGCTGCTTGCTGTTGTTGCAAGCTTTACTGTAATCAAATTTGATATTACTGTTGATGAAGATGTAGCAGATGTAGCAGATGATGATGAAGAGGATTGCGAAATTACATTCTTTCTAATTATATTGTTTACCTCATTGTTAATTTTAACTGATTGTTTTATAGATTGTTGATTTACTATTGTGCTTCCTGGACTATTGATTATCTGATTTGCAGCTGCAATTGCTGCTGACTGAGATACGCCTGTTTGAGGTGTCTTTGAATTACTAGGTGTAGTAGTACTGCTACTGCTTGCACTTGAACCGCTACTAGATGTACCTTGATTAGCTGGTGTAGGTGTGCTGCTGCCTGTACCGCTGCTGCTATCAGGTGTTGTAAATGGTGGTGGGGGTATATTGTTGTCGCTACCACTGCTGGCACTGTTGCCGCTTGTACCCTCGCCAGACGTTGTAGGTGAGGATATACTGCCAGTGCCTGTACTACTGGTATCAGGTATTGTTGTTAGTCCTGCACTATTCCCTGGTAGCACAGGACAAAGACCATTGGCATCTGGTGTCGAACCATCAGGACATATCTGTTGATTGGATGGAGGCGGCGTAGGTGTAGTTTGTTCTGTTGGTGGTGGCGGTGTAGTAGAAGTTTTCTCAGTACTACTGCCACTATTGCTGTTGTCGCTTCCTCCTCCACCATTGTCGCTGCTATCTCCTCCGCTACTGCTACTACTTCCGTCTCCTTTATCGCCACTACCACCATCTCCTCCTCCACCACTACTGTCATCTTTTTTTGATGATGCAAATGCTAAATTATCCGTAACAAAAGCAACTGTTGATAATGATGAAACAAGAGCCAATACAATAAATACAAAAATTATCTTTTTAGCTGATGGCTGACACTTATACTTCAAATCACTACTACTCCCCATACTTGCAACATTCACTCCCTCTTAAACTGATCTCCCTTTAAGTGAGTATCGTCATTCAGGATTTAACCATTCAAAAGATAACTTCATACACACTATTCCTAAAACTGAATCAAGGTTTGATTAGGTTTCGGCTGGGGAATACTCATCTTGAGTTTGCGGCTCTGATGCAATCCTCACTTCCCTTGCATTCAGATACATCCTATCAAACAGAAGTCTGTTTTCCTCCTTCAGAACATACTCAAAGGTTTATCTTGAGATTTTCGCTATCTGCTATAATCAATACAGGATATCTTATTGTTAACGCGGATATCCTATAGATGTCCTCAATAATATATCGACCTTCGATATCATACAACCGTAGACTTGTATTTATTGTAGCGTAAACCACAGCAAACGGAAAATTGCTGTAACGATGTGTGTAAGAGCTGGTAAAATGATTCTGTAAGCCCAAGTCCCAGAAGATTAAACCAAAACCGATAAATTATATGTATAGGCAGTAGCTATAGATTAAGTAGACATGTCTGACATCATCTCATGGGATAAGGCTATTGACAAGAAGGTAAAATCGAGTGACGATAAAGATTTGGGCAAAGTTCAATCTGTAACTAAAGAATATTTACAAACCAAAGAAGGCACATTGTCAAAGAATTATTATTTTATTCCAAAATATTACATGCAAGGATATGACGGCGATCACCTATGGGTTTCTTTGACAAAAGATGAAATAAAACAAAAATTTGAGAAGGAAAAGGCACCTGATCCTTCAGAATTTGACATTCCAGAGTATAGCCAAAGAAGAACAAACGTGATAAATCAATATCCAGATTTTGAGAGCAACATTCCACGATACAACAATACGGGAACAACGTCATCATCAGCAGCAGCATCAAGCACCCAGACAAGTGCATCTGGAGATATGGTGGGGCTACCATGGGAAGAAGTAATTGATAAAGAGGTAAAATCGAGTGACGATAAAGATGTGGGCAAAGTAGAAAGCATAGCTGCAAACTACTTGGAAGTAAAAGAAGGACATGTGAGCAAAAAGCATTACTACATTCCTAAACATTATATTGAAGCATTTGACGGGCATAAACTGCATGCCTCACTGACAAAAGACGAAATAAAGGAGCGCTATGAACGTGACAGCCCCCCTTCTGACTCAGAATTCAAAACTCGGGAATATGAGGAACAAAGAAGAAAAATGGAATCCATCTATCCACAATTTTCTCATGGCATACCATTTATGGCAAAAGAATCGGGAGTTGCATTGAAATCTGAATCTTCTGGTGACACACTTAATATTCCTTGGGAAGAGGTAATCTATAAGCATGTAAGAACCACTGATAACCGGGATATTGGAGATGTCGAAACAGTAGGAAATGAATTCATTGTAGTTAGGGAAGGCGATGTAAAGATACGACACTATTATATTCCAAAATCCTACATCACCCACTACGATGGTAGCGCGCTGTGGGTTGATGCTCCAAGTGGGCTTGTAAGCGGCAAATTTGAAAGAGAAACTGAGCCTACGCCTGAAGAGATTAGAGCGATGTCTGAAGAAGGTCCCAAAAGAAAGCCCTAGAGCGCAGATCAACAAAGACAAAGTCTCATGGACTTGTACATACGATAAATGAGTTGGTAGTGACCCCTCTTCATATTTTACAAGCATTATGAGGCTCAGCAACTACTACCCAGTTACAATGTATGCCTGCAAATATGATATCTTTGCTAAATTTATAGAATCTATTGTGTTCCGTAACTGAGACGTACAAAACCTGTAAATTTCTAACATTCTAACGTTATTATATTGTCCTGAACTAGCTCGTTCCAAGACATTTTAAGAGCTGTTCCAGCATCAACGTTGTACTTGCAGCACTATTGGATAAGATCGCTGATACTATTTCTAATAATGGATTTGGCCTCAGGTGAGATATTGTACTGCTCTAAGAACTTTGAAGGATCCTTGATTAGCAAATTCCTGAACTCTGGTTCACTGCTAGCTCTAAGCAGGACTTCACTAATAACCTCTGCGTCCTTCTGTACTTGATTCAAACTGTAGCACCAATGCAGATGCTAATATATAATCCTATGTTTGCGTCGTAAACTTGATATGAAATATTTTGAGTATTCTAGTCGTGGACACAGTGTCATTTCCCCTTAGGAGCACAAGAAAATGGACTATGGGTGGAACCTCGAGAATAAAGCCAGTACACGAGACACTTGAGCGCGTAATGCCAATATGTCAAAAGATAGGATTAACAAGAATTGCGGATATAACGCATATGGATATACTCAACGTGCCCAATTACTCTGCAGTGTTACCGGGTACCGAAGATTACATTTGGGTTTACAGCGGAAAGGGCCCAACCAAGTCACATGCGAAAGCAAGTGCGTTAATGGAAAGTATCGAGAGGTACTGTTCACTTCCAAGTGGGGGTTCGAGGAACTTCATACAAGGAAGTTATCACCAATTGTCAAAGATATCTAGGGTGTTGCACCCACATGAGATCATAGAGCCCTTAAGGTTTCAGTATAGAGATGATATGTTCATGGATTATCTACCAGGCTACAATCTGTTCACTGAAGAACAGATCATGGTTCCTGCCGCACTTGCATTATTCAGATATTCTCCAATTCCTCCATCAGTAAACCCGTTTGCTTTCCATCATACAAATGGGCTTGCATCAGGTAACGTACAAGAAGAAGCAATTTGTCATTCTCTGTGTGAAGTAATTGAGCGAGATGCAACGAGCTTGGCGGAGTTACGTGCTAGTGCCATACCGTTCAATTTTTTAAAATATATTTCAGATTCTTTAAGAGCAAAGGGGTATACACTACTAAGGATTAATAATGATAATTTCAAGGATGATCCTAGCGTATTTCCTGACGTTGATATATCAGAAATAGAATTCGAACCTGCAAAATCTATAGTTAACAGATTTGCAAAAGCTGGTATTCCATTGATTATAAAGGACATTACTTCAGACATAGGTATTCCAACATTCAATGCAAGCAGTGTAGAATGGATAACACACAATTACGGATATCTTGCAGAAGGTCATGGCACCCACCCAGATACAAGGATCGCCTTGTTGCGAGCTATAACAGAGGTGTCTCAGACGCGAGTAGCCAACATTCATGGAGCAAGAGATGATCTGCGAAAAATCAATTATGGAGAAAACAATAGCACAGACAAACGCGCCTGGCAATTTATGTCATCGACTAAAACTATTAAATTCTCAGACATCAAGACATTTGTCAACGAAGACATACTCGATGATATCAGATTAATTTTAGAACGCCTAAAAAAAGTGGGATTAACAACTGCTATAATAATTAATTTAACAATTGCACAAATTGGAATACCAGTAGTTCGATCAATAGTACCTGGTCTAGAGACGTTTAAAATCACAAAATCAATGATAGGCGCAAGAGCAAGGAGGTACTTCAAATATGAATAAACCTATAATTTTTCTAGGACCAAGTCTCACACATGAAAAAGCAAGAAAAATTCTAGATGCAGAGTATAAACCTCCAGCAAAAAAGGGAGATTTTCTAAAATTTGCTACGCAGTCAAATGTCTTAACTGTTGTTGGGTTGGTCGATGGATACTTTTTACAGGATTACCCGCCTTCGCCAATAGAGGTTTATCAGCTAATCATGAGAAAGAATACGGTTGTTATCGGATCAGCTAGTCTAGGAGCGTTGAGGGCAGTAGAGCTCGAAAAATTTGGCATGATTGGCGTAGGAAAAATTTTTGAATTGTATAAGAGGGGCACAATAAACGCTGACGATGAGGTGGCAGTTACTTTCACAGAAGAAGCACAATCACTGCAATCAGAAGCTATGATAGACATCAGATTCAATCTGTTTATGGCCGAAAGAAAAGGAATCATTGATAAAATAACAAAAAAGACTGTTGCGAGAGTTGCCAAGAGTGTGTATTTTCCTTATAGGAACTACGGCGATATTTTAGATAAAACAAAGAATATGCATCCAGAACTGGAACACGATTTAGAATCTTTTCGCGCCTATATTCATCGTAACAGACAAAGCCTGAAAGAGAAAGATGCGATTAGATTAGTTGAATACATTAAGACACATTACGACTATGAATGACCTAATCAAATCAGTCATATTCACAAGATCTAAGACTAATGACCTTGTTAGCTTTTATTGAATATATACACACGATTTTTATGAGTGCTTTTTTATTCTTTATCCTGATTTGAACATTCAAGTTGGAGTGCTCGGACTTGGGTTAATGGGATCACAATTGGCAACAAGGTTGATTAACGCGGGTTACCACATCTCAATATATAATCGTAGCAACGAAAAAACAAAGCAGTTCGAAAAACTAGGCGTCCGTATAGCAAGGAGCCCGGTGGCGCTTGCTGAAGATTGTGATTTTCTTTTATTATGTGTTACCGATTTTGAAGCGGTAAAAAAATTATGCTTTGCAACTGATGGAATTATTGCTGCCAACCGTAAAGATCTTGTAGTCGCAGATTCCAGTACAATTTCACCGGAACAATCAAAGTATAACGCTGAAGCCCTCAGGAGAAATGAAATCGAAATGCTCGGAATGCCGCTGATGGGTGGACCCGCAGCAGCTCGAGATGGTAAACTGGTATCAATAGTGGCAGGAAATAAAGAGGCCTTCGAAAAGACGAAACGGGTCATTGATACAGTGGCCAGCTCAATATTTTATATTGGAGATGTAGACGGTTCTGCTAACACCCTTAAGCTGGCATTAAATTTAAATATTGCATTAATAGCAGGTGCACTATCGGAAGGTATAACATTCGTTAAAGCCTGTGGCGTCGATCCAGGAATTTTCATCAAAATCCTAAATTCCACGTATTTTAAGACTGGACTAAGCGAAATTAAAGGTCCAAAGATGGTAAATAATAGTTTTGATCCTTCATTCCACCTTAAAAATATGTTGAAAGACCTCGAATTACTTGTAAACACTGCGCAATATACAGGAGTATCTATGCCTTTGGCAGGTGTTGCTCAGCAGATTTACCAAGCGGCCAATAATAGCGGCTTTTCAGATTATGACTATACAGCAATTTTAGCATTTATGCAGAAAATTAATGGCATACGGATGTGACTACTAAAGAAGTACGCAGCCTGATAGTAATGCTTTAACTATCTCATGAAAACAACTAATTAATCACCTGCATTTAATTTAGACGCTCGTACTACTCATAACACATTGCCGTAATTACCGAAATTTGTGGGTCTGTATTTAAACGAGAATTTTCATTAACGAGCAAACAAGTTGGACTATGACGCAATTCAGAATCTCATATTGATAACCTAGTGTATAATAGATCCGCTAGGAACTTCTTCTGTAACAGTAAGAAATACCGGCCTTCCATCCGGCCCATCAGCGGCAAGCAACATACCGTTTGAAATTACGCCACCTATTTTTTTAGCTTCAAGATTTGTGCAAACTACCACAAATCTACCAACTAGTTCTTCTGGGCTGTAATGAAGTGCAGCTCCTACAGCTAAATTCCTTTGTTCTTCTCCAATATCCACCATTACTTTTAGGATTTTTTTCATCCCTGGAATACGCTCAGCTTGAACCACCTTCCCGATCCTTAGATGAACCCTAAGAAACTCATCATATGTAATAAATTCTCCTTCTTTTTCAGACGTGCCCACGAATTAGTGATATAATACTGGGTTAAAATGATTTTTGTGAATCGATTGTTAGAAATGATCGTGTAGTTTTCGTTTCTAGCCAAGATGATATTTATGTTGTCTCTTCCAGTTCTTCACGAAAATGCGAATTGATTAAAGGCCTTGTAGCAAGGGCCAAGCATTATGATCCTGCCTATTCGTGCTGTATGTAATATAGATCTTGTTCGAAAACGTGTCTCCACACATATATAATACAAAAAGATACATGGAGGTATGGTGAGCATTTTGGTTTCACGCGAGATACCTGCATCTTTGGATAAAGTATGGGGTATAATTTCAGACATTGATAACGAGCCTCGCTATTGGCATGGCACCAAATCTGTCAAAAATATCAACAAGGACGGAAATACGGTGGAAAGAGAGATAGTGATAGCCTTTAGAGAATCTAGATGTAGAGAGCTCGTTGTTTTAGATCCCAACAAATCAGTGAAAGCAAATATTATTGATGGCATCATGAGAGGAACAGAGAAGAATATCATAGTAAATTCAAATGGAACAAACAGGACAAAAATAGATGTTGTTTGGAATCTCAGGATTTCAGGATTTAAAAAAATGTTTGCAATGATGATAAAAAAACACGTTAAACAAGGAACAGAAGACGCGCTAACAAGAATTGCAAATATAGCAGCATCTTAATTATCTGCATAGGTCGAATATTAATAATACGCTTATACTTTATGGCATCATGTTTCACATGTGGGTTACAATAATTAATGCCGTTTTGATTGCTATAGCGTTTGGAGTTTTAGGAACATGGTTTTACTTTATAGGATATATGATAAAGTCTTTTAAACGATCTCCAACTATGGAGTCCGTTGACAAGTACGCAATTTATAGCAATCCTAAAATAAGTGTAATTCTTCCCGCACGTAATGAAGAGAAATATATAGCAAAATGTCTTGAAAGCTTGTTGGCACAGGATTATCCGAAATTTGAAATTATAGCAGTTGATGATTCGTCAAGCGATAAAACCAAAGATATTATTTATGAATATGCAAAAAGAAACTCTTGCATAGTTGCTGTTAGTGCCAGACCTAAACCTGATGGGTGGGCAGGAAAAAATTGGGCTTGTTATGAGGGTTATATGAGAGCAACAGGAGATGTGCTTCTATTTACCGATGCTGATACTGTACATTCACCCCATATAATCTCCTTAGCTCTCCGACATCTCGTACTTGATAACCTTGATGCAATTACTGCAATACCAAAACTTTTGTGCATGGATATATGGACAAGAATCACATTACCGATGCTTTCAAATTTTCTACATAGTAGATTTTCACCATTGCGTGTAAATAATCCTAAAACCAAAACTGGTTACTTTTTTGGCAGCTTTTACATGATAACTCGTAACACTTATGAGATAATAGGTACTCATAAAATTGTAAAACATGAGCTTGTAGAAGATGGTGCATTAGGGGGCATGGTAAAGGAACAGAAATTTAGAATGAAGATGGTTCGTGGTGAACGATTCATAGATGCAATGTGGTCTAGGGATTTTAAAACTCTCTGGCATGGACTACGAAGGCTAATGATTTCAATTCATAGTCAAAATAAAATTGGCGCGACGATGATGACTGTTGCAGTATTTTTCTTATTGTTTGAACCATTTCTTTTACTAGCTTATTCGGTACCCCAATGTATACAATCAAATGATCTTGTGAGTCAAATTTTATTTAGTGTCAATCTAGGAACAGTATGTATCATAATTTTCGCAAACGCAATACAATCTAAACTTGGTGTGTTCCAAAATCCCTTCTATGCTATAGCTTCTCCTGTAAGTGCTGCAATTATTTCAATTTGTTTTATTGTGTCAATTCTGAGCGCCAAAAAGGCAGGATCTGTGAATTGGCGCGACAGGCGATATACTGTTAGTCAAAATCAGCACCCTCTCTAGCGAGAAATACTATCATGCGGATTATCTGGTATTATGTAGTGAATATAAGATACCGCGCAAATGCATTAGTTAATATTATTAATACTAAAAGATTGTGGGATAATTAATAGATACAAGGAAATTTTCAATTGCACGTTATACCGAAACCTGTATTAAAGAACTTCTTTGATAAACAATGATTTGTCGATTGCAATTCCAAAGGTATTGTCATAAAAACGGTCAATTTACAATAAGTAGGAGAATTAAATACAGGTGTAACTATTTATTAACAATGGCCTGACTTAATGTGTAGGAAGAAAGATCTCTGATATGCTAAAGGCCCCAATTAATAGCACCTTCCAGGAAAGCCTGGACAGGTGTTTGGATGGAAAAAACATATCAAAAGAGCAGGCTTATGAGATAATGAACTCGGATGACTGCGACGATATTGTAATTGATGCCGCAAGAAAGATTAGAAATAGAACAAAAGGGCTTCTAGTTACGTATTCTCGTAAAGTGTTCATAAACCTTGTGAATTTGTGTCGTGATACATGCAGTTATTGTACATATAAAAAAGAACCATATGATAAGTTAGCGTCAATGATGCTTCCAGAGCATGTTCTTAGTCTTGCATACACTGGCAAAAGGATTGGATGTACTGAAGCATTATTTGTAACTGGAGAAAGACCAGAACAAAGATATTTGGAGGCAAAACAATGGCTGAGATCTATTGGATACTCCTCTACTATAGAGTATATAACACAAATAAGCGAAAAGGTACTTCAACGAACAGGGTTGCTTCCGCACACTAATGCTGGAAGTTTGACAAAAAAAGAGATATCGACTTTGAAAGACACGAATGTCAGTATAGGTGCTATGCTTGAATCTTCTAGTGAGCGACTTGTATCGACGGGTATGCCACATGAAAATGCTCCAAGCAAGAACCCGAAAGTTAGGCTGAGAACCCTTCAAAATGCAGGAGAACTTAAAATTCCTACTACTACAGGATTGCTAGTTGGAATAGGAGAAACCTCAAAAGAGATTGTAGACTCTTTATTTCTAATTAAAGAGATCCACTACAAATATGGTCATATCCAAGAGGTCATAATGCAAAACTTTAATCCCAAACCCAAAACAAATATGGCAAATTCAATTCCTCCATCCCACAGTTACTTTCTTAAAGCTGTAGCTATGGCTAGGATTATTATGCCTGAAATGAACATTCAAGTTCCACCGAATCTCACTCCTGATATTTTTGCAAGTTATATTGACGCTGGCATTAATGACTGGGGCGGTATCTCACCAATAACAATTGATCATGTGAATCCAGAATTCTCATGGCCAAGTATCAAATCCATGAATTATGTCACAGTCGGCAAAGGTCACGAACTTAGAGCGCGGTTACCGGTGTATCCTGAATTTCTAGACAAAAAAGCGGGATTTATATCTACTAAACTGAGAAATTACATTGATTTGTTATCAGATTCTACTACTGGACTTGTCAAGGAGGATTATATTAAATGCAGCTAAATCTAGATTACCTCCTGAAAAAAGCGGATCCGATTGTTGCTGACGCATTAGACCGTACATTAGGCGGCAAAGATATATCAATAGAACATGCAGTAGAACTTTTGGATAGCAATGGAATAGAGATGAATCTAGTCATACTCGTAGCAGACGAACTACGTAGACAGGCAGTTGGAAATACTGTAACATATGTTATAAATAGAAATATTAATTTCAGTAACGTTTGCATCAAACGCTGTGGGTTTTGTGCATTTAGTCGCGACTATCGTACAGATGAAGGCTATTTTCTGCCTATGAAAGAGATTGTAAGAAGAGCGAAAGAGGCTTGGAGACTTGGTGCAACTGAAATCTGTATTCAAGCTGGACTACCTCCAAAAATGGATGGTCATTTTTATATAGATGTTTGTAATGCAATAAAAAAGGAATTACCAGATATTCATATTCATGCGTTTTCGCCTGAAGAGGTCCTCTATGGCTCAGTTAGATCAGAAATTCCAGTTGAAGAATATCTAAAAATGCTGAAAGACGCTGGCGTAGGGAGCTTGCCTGGAACAGCGGCAGAAATCCTGGACCAGAATATACGAGATATAATATCTCCAGGTAGGATAACTGCAGAGGATTGGATAAGGATCGTAAAAATTGCACACTCAATTAATATTCCAACTACGTCAACTATTATGTATGGTCATATTGAGAATTCTGTACATCAAGCAAATCATTTAGCATTGATAAGAAAAATACAGAGTGAAACACATGGTTTCACAGAATTTGTACCTTTAAGTTTTGTACACACTGAGGCGCCAATATATAATAGCAACAAGATACCACATGTCCGCGCAGGAGCGACTGGTAACGAGATAATAAAGGTGCATGCTGTATCCCGTATTATGTTAAACAATCATATCAAAAACTTGCAAGTTTCATGGGTAAAGGAGGGAATGAGAATGTCTCAAATACTATTAGCAGCTGGTGTCAATGACTTGGGAGGCACATTGATGAATGAAAGTATTTCCAATGCAGCTGGCTCACAGCACGGACAGATGGTAAAACCAAAAGATCTACGATCAATAATAAGATCATCGGGCAGAGTGCCAGCACAACGATCAACATCATATCAATTGCTCAAAGTATATTCTGGAGAAACAGAGCATGAATCTGATTTAGATAAAGCGGATCCCACCCAATTTGGTTCTTACAATGAATTAATAAAACTTGACAAATTCAGGTATCGTCGCATGGTTAAAAAATAGTGCTAGGTGAGCCTGTCTATCGACCTATACAAAAATATAATAATTATTACATGTGCAGATTTGGATTACCAAAATCTACTAAAATAATAATACTTCTTGCTTAGCCAAAGTTTTCTATCATCTTAGCGAGTTTATGATTTATCACTTAAAGTGAATGCAAGTTTGAGTCGTTCTGCTAAACCGATAATTGTGAATTCTCGTGTCTATCCTTAATGGGTGTGTATTCGCAGCCCATAGGGCCGCAATATCTTCCAACATATACGGCCTGGGGTCGATAGAGAGCCGGCCTAGGAGCAGCCTCTGCAAACTTCTCTTCTATCACATGAGCAGACCATCCTGATATTCTCGAGATCGCAAATATGGGGGTGTTTAGATCTATTGGAATCCCCATACTGAAATATAACGATGCACTATAGAGATCGACATTTGGATAAATACGCTGATTTTTCTTTTTAAGCATATAGTTCTTGGTTGCTTTTTCAACATGTTCGGTCATCTCGAACCACTTTGTCCCTTTTTCTTTCGACAGTTCTCTTGATAATCTGAATAACACGTCAGCTCGAGGATCTACGGTTCTGTATACAGCATGACCCATGCCCATAATCCTACTGCCTTGCTGTAGTCTATTTGTTACCCAGTCATCTACTTTGTCAATATCGCCAATTTCGAGAAGCATCTTCATTACCTGAATGTTTGCTCCTCCATGTAACTCACCTGATAATGCCCCAATAGCTCCACCAATACAAGCGTACATATGAGCCCTGGTTGATGCAATTTCTCTAGCAGCAAAGGTCGATGCATTAAAGCTATGTTCAGCATGTAAGATAAGAGAAATATCAAATATCTTCGATTCTTGTGGAATTGGATTAGTTCCTCTAAGCATGTACAAAAAATTTGTAGCATGAGATGCCTCTTCATTTGGTTCAACAATGTGCTGCCCATTTCGAATTCTTTCCCACGAGGCTATGATCGTAGGGATCTTTGAAATAAGAGCAATTGCTCGTCTAACGTTGGACTCTCTTGTGTCTTCGTCCATATTCAAATCATAATGAGCAAGCTCAGAGATGCATGATTGAAGGACATCCATAGGTCGCGCGTCTCTCGGTCGATTTTTTAAATTCTTAATCACTGATTCAGGTAGACGCCGGGCTATACGCAATCTATGCGAAAATTGTGCCAGCTCTTCAACACTTGGAAGTTCCCCAAATAACAACAAATATGTTGTTTCTTCAAATGTAGACTGATTAACTAGATCTAAAATGTCATAACCACGATAGATTAATTTGCCCTGTTCTCCATCAATAGAACAGATCTTAGTATCGGCAACCTCAATATTTCTTAGGCCAATGTTTCTTGCATCCATAAGATAATATATTTCCCGGAAGTTTATATATTAAAGTAATGTTGAACCATACACAGTATTCCTAACTGTTCTTTATATCGGTCATCGATTCTCAAATAACTACTAAAACAGCTACAAAGACTATTGTGAGACTTACCGCTGGGCGAAGGTTTAAGTATTAACATATAGAATATGTTGTATTCTATTTCGCTAATATCCGTTTAAAAATATCAGAGAGCATTATTAATACCACTTATTCTCACGATAGTGATTTTGACTAACACTCTACTATGGAAAATTATGAAAATATCTATATCATCAAAAGGCAGAATTCGACCCTCTAGGAAGTAGAAGAAGAAGACGATTTAGTTTGAGATGTATAAGTTCAGAGTTTTATGCTAGACCAACAGTAGGTGTCGCTAGAGATCTGCTAGGCAATATCTTAGTACGTCTCTTACGATGTGGCTCAAGTAAGATCAAGAGGATGTCTGGTATAATTGTTGAAACTGAAGCATATGGTTTTACTAACGATCCTGCTAGCCATGCCTATAGGGGTCTGACGTTCAGAAACTCAGCAATGTTTGGGGATGTCGGACGAGCCTATATTTACTTTACATATGGAAGCCAATTTTGTGTAAATATCTCTGCCCGATCAAGCAACGTCAAAGCCGGTGCTGTACTCATAAGGGCACTGCAACCCCTAGAAGGGATTGAGGAAATGAAGGCATTCCGTAAAACTGATGATATCTTAGCCTTGAC
The DNA here is from genome assembly GCA_046724555.1 of Thermoproteota archaeon. Classification (GTDB taxonomy): domain Archaea; phylum Thermoproteota; class Nitrososphaeria; order Nitrososphaerales; family Nitrososphaeraceae; genus JAFAQB01. The sequence goes on from JBKOWU010000198.1 coordinate 28,046, forward strand.
CTCTGGTCCGGGCAAACTTTCCCAGGCATTGAATATTAATCAGTCACTTAATGGTTACGATGTTACAGATCCGAATAGTGAACTGCATGTAGAATATGGATTCAGCCCGGCGCTAATAATTGAAACCGGTAGAATAGGGATAAGCAGGGGTACAGACAAGATATGGAGATTCATTATTGCTGATAAGATAAGACAGGGGTATTTGAATAAATACGCTTCAAGAAAAAAAATTTAACTATATATACATACATATATCTGTCAATCATTTATAGAGGTGGGATATAAATGGGAAAAATATTAGTGGCTTTGGACGATGAGCTAGAGAAAAGGTTTAGAGAGGGAGTATTCAGACGTTACGGTATGAAAAAAGGCAACCTTACAAATGCAATATCTGAGGCTATAGAGTTGTGGTTAAAATCTAGATAGAGTGTGGATACATTTTTATAGTAATCTGTGCTTCCACCCGATCTCTCTAGGAGGCTATTAGATGTTTGAATACCGACCAAGCTAAACAGTATTCGCTAATACCTCAATTGTCAAAGCGATTATGATAAGATGATCTCCTTTACAAATATCTTTGGCATATGTATAGTATATATTAGTCAAATAGGCGTTTTGCAATGCTAATTATGCGAGTATGTTTTGGTCAATCAATCTACGCGTGTTCACTTGGACTTAATGAATAATATGGCACTTAATAGGTTTTGAATATGAAACATAGAGCAAACAATTATCGGACCTGTCGAAAGGAATTAATTAATAATAATATAGACTCGAATCATGAGCGAGACAAAATACTTTTTTATTCTTAAAATACGATCATATATCCATGGACTTCGTCGACGTTGAAAGGCCTGAAGTTACGAAACCCATAATTATTGCTGCGATGCAGGATATGGGCAATGTAGGAAGCATAGTCATCGATTTTATCAATAAGAATCTCAAGACACATCTTTTCAGATATATCTCTCCACCATATCCAAACTATGTTGTAGACAAAGGTGGGTACATTGATTTCCAACCAGAAAAATGGGAATACCGGTATGGAAAAGGCATAATAGGATTTGGCGGTGGCGTTGGGCAGCCTCAGACAAATGAAGAATTGTATGAGCTGTGTCGAGACGTTATGGCCATTGCTAAATTGTATTCAGTACAATTGATTTACACGTTAGGTGCATTTCACACAAGCAGACGCATAGACAAGCAGCCAAGAACATTCATAACAACTACCTCGCAAGAATTAACTGAGCAAATAAAAAGATTGGGCATAGAGACAACCACACAATCATCCTTAATTACTGGCTTCAACGGACTCATTTTGGGTTTTGCAAAAATGAATAATATAAAGGGCATTGGATTGTATGGTGAAATAAGCGAACCCCAGATACCCCAGTATCGTTCTGCCAAAAGTGTCTTGCAATTGTTAGGCAGATTAACCTTCCAGAATTTCGGGCAATTAGAAGAACTTGATAGAATGGCTGAGATAGTAGAAAAAGAAATGGACAACATGAGACGAGCAGATGGATCTTTCTATGATAACAAGTAGTAGTGTTTTTTTGCGCCCATTAAAATAAATAAATCATCGTCCGAAATCGCCAAGCCATCACTATGCAACTTTATGACCGACTTTCGGAATAGAACGATGATCTTAGCAAATCATTGCTAGTTCTATCGCTATGTTGTAGTCTGTATATCTTTTTCACTTACAAATAAAAATTTTCCTAAATTATTGGAAAGAATAGATCCCGTTTACCAAAAAAAGTGACTATTTAAATACAAATAAAAAATTATTTAATAAATATATATAAGCGTCTTTTTGTACCACTAGATTAACCTTGGGGATTGATGATGTTGATGGGCTATTAGACGATGTTAATCTTCGTATAATAGATATTCTAAGTAAGGATTCATCAACGACTTTTGTTGAAATAGCTAAACAGATTGGTATATCTGACGCGACAGTACATTTGAGAGTTAGAAGATTAATCGCTGCAGGTATAATTACCAAATTTACGATTTCTGTTGACAACAATCTTCTTGGATATGACCATCTTGCATTTATGGGAATAAATGTTGAACCAGGTTTTGCAGACGAAGCTACTTTAGAGCTAGCAAATTTAGATGAGGTCTTAGAAATTCATGAAATGCATGGTACATTTGACTTGCTTTTGAAGATTCGAGCCAAAGACTTGAATCAGATGAGAGATGTTGTAGAAAATAAGATACGTAAATTACCACATATTTTGGAAACAGAGTTAATGACTGTTTTGAAAACTAAAAAGGAAGAGCAAATAGTTTCTTTGAAAAAGGATATCTTGTACAAGGCTGATGGTGTAATAGCCTAAAAAAGATGAATCCCTACCGATGATCTGTTAAACTTTGGTACACCTAGCAAATAGATATAGAACATAGCTTTACTCATAATGTCAGGCAAAGTATCTAGCATCATCAAACATTCATTTTGTAGTTAATTGTACGTTTGGTCAATAATGTTATGACAAGAATTCAAAAATTTGCTGTGTTTTACTTAGTCGATGATTATGAACTAATTGAACAAAATTCATGATGATGATGAGCGTACTAGTGGAAGAAATATTAATTTCGTGCCCTGGGCAAATTCCACTGGAATTTCACCGCTATTAGGCGTATTGAGGTTGTCATTATCATAGCTATAACAGCAGCTAAACTTAAGTTAGTGTTTATAGAGAGCAAACTAAATAGGATCACTACGCCTAGGAAACTTGCTGAAGCATAGAATTCCTTAACAAATACCATTGATATTTCATTGACAAATACATCTCTTAAAATACCACCGCCTACTGCAGTAAGTACGCCTGAAATAGACATGGCAAGAAAGTTCAAACCAAACATGTTATATGCAAAAATAGAGCCAATTATTGTAAATACTCCAAGTCCAATTGCATCAAACTTCAAAAAGAGGTCGGAATGTTTTTTAATGAAGGACACAGAAAGAAAATTGCTATTGCAGTGCTCACAGTTATTGTAATATAGAGCGGATTGACAACAGCAGTAGGTGAAAGTTTTCCAAAAGTTATATCTCGTATTACCCCTCCTGCAACTCCCGTAATAGTGAAGAGAATTATTATGCCTACAATATCCGATTTGTATTCAACTGCCTTGAATGCTCCAGTCACTGCAAATGCCATAGTGCCAAACAGGTCTAAACTCCGGATAACTATAGTTACAGGTAGGTTCGGATCTGGCACCTTCCCAAGTGTTATATGTGCTTGATATTAAAGAGTGTTTAAAGTTTGCTTTGGTTTCATTCTTTCATTCTTTCAATTAATAATACTTTGCACGATATGTATCCTCAAAACTTAAATTTGGATAACTTTTATGATCATATTATGAGTAGCTCGGATAGTCTTGGCAATGTAGCTTATGAATGCATGAGATGTGGTACGTCTGTAACAGCTGAGGAGTTGTCTAGACTACCGGAAATCAAATGTATTTGTGGATTCCGTGTTTTTCGTAAATCAAGACAACCTATAGTGAAACAATTGAAGGCAATTTAATATTATGGACTATTGAAAATCGAAAAGCTATTGCTGCATTATTATTATGTAATAATTCCATTATAGTAATAACTGCATTTTATCTTTGCATAAAGTGAGTTGATTACAGACTAGTTTTTACCATAAAATGTATGTAAATATCATCATAAAACTATACCAGAATTATTCTGCAAGCATGACACATAATATTCAAAACTTTATCGTTACTTGTATCACCAGTAATTGCTTGATAGTGAAAGGTTATTAACATTAAATTCCAATACTAATATATAGTATGAAAATCCTCTGTCCTGATTGCAAAGCTGCAGCAGAATTATCTGATGACTTCGCATTTGTAAAATGTCCAAAATGTTCTTTAGATATGACATATGGAGAATATGTGAGGTATGTAGCATACAAGGATAAGAGATATCGAGATATACTCAGCGATTACAAGCTTTGATGCTCCAAAAATTGAGAGACTGCGGTATTATTCGTGATATGATTACGCATTGGTACCTTTGATTTATTCATCATCAGCGGCGTTTAAGTCATCCTCTTCGTCATCTTCTATGTCTTCTAAATCTTCGTCAAATTCTTCTTCAAGTTCGTTATTGCTGTTGCTATCGACATCTTTATCTGTACTGTTGTTTTTCGAGTCTGACACGAATTTTTAATCTATTAGGCATATAATAAAGCCTTTCCTCAATTACGATCTATGTTTCGTGTTGCTCTGGAAATACCAGAAAAGCTCAAGTACATACAAAATCAATTGTATTGCTGTTTATGACTTCAATAGGCTCAGAGATCAAATACTAATAGCATATAAATATAACAATTTTTTGATTTATGGATGCATTAACATGCATATGTATATGTACCTGTATTATGCATGTTTCTAAACACCAAGGATCTGCTTTAAAAGAGCTCTGTAGTCTACATTCTCTTTAGAACTCCCTGGCGACGGAAGCTCAAAAATTAAGGGAACAGGCCTTTTTGATCGTATATCAGTTAGGTTATAGCGGATTTTTTTACCAATATCATCACTTAATAGAATCAAGCCAACATCACTACCATCTCCTCCTATCCTGTTAATTTCAGAAAGTGCCTCTTCTGGGGCATCAGCTTTTATTCCCTGTACTCCAGCTAGTTTAAAGCTGGTAATAAATACACGATTCCCTATGGCTACTACTCGCACTCACTTCTCGAATTCCTTCTGAATGCGTCCTTTTTAAACTTTTGACTAGTATAAATGTAAATAGTTCGAAAACACGACTGTATGACAGCAATACAATGAAAAAGGCACTCTAAGTACTAGCAATATTTATTTCTATATCTTAACTATGCAGTTCATTGGCAGTCAAAAAGGAATACCTAAAAGTTTTGTTTATCATTGCTTTAAGTGTTGGAATTGCGGGAATTATACTGTCGGCATTATTTGCATCTTATGCTTTTATCATTTTTTCTCTACCAAATCTGAGCCTCGCCGCTTTCTTCGGCTATAAATATTACACGCATGATAAGAAAGCACAAGAGTATGAACAGAGAAAAAAAAGAAACAGAAAGAGACACTAAAGTAACCTCTATTAAATAAGAAGACCAAAGACATGTATATCAAAATCAAATTAAATTAGATTAGAATTCTATCTATGGATTATTTTCTATCTACAAGATCGACAATAGCAAAAATAAGCATATGCAATTTGCATCCAGCAACAAAATATTGAGAACCTAGGTTTATGATGCATATGCCCAATATCGAGGCGCTAACGGTTCGCATATGCGAATATTTGTCAAATGATCAGAGCGATAGCCCAATCAATAGTAATGATCTTAACTTCTAACTAACTTGTGAACTCTTTCTTAGAGCATTACAGTGGTAGTAGTAGTCAATCAACGTATCGCTAGCGAAGAAGCATTATAAACGCAACAATAGCTGCGAGACCGCCGAACAAAATCATTGTTGCTTTCCACATTCCAGTACTTGCACTTTCACTTATGTCCCATATACCACCTTGCACTCTGCTTTGCCTATATTTTCGCTTGATTTCCTCATAGCTATAAACCGTATCAAAGTCCGCAGAAGGAGTCCAATGACGGGTCGTATTATTATTTTCATAGACATAAGAAGTGTAATAGGCACGTTGATAGTGGTTATCATTGTGGCTGTAACTAGCAGTATCATAGTTTTTTCTCGCCTGTTCATCAGAAAGTATTTCATAGGCTTCAACTATCTGCATGAATTTTTGTTTCGACTCTTCAGAGTTTTTGTTCTTATCTGGATGATGTTTTAGAGCTAAATAGCGAAATGACCTACGTATATCAGCCTGGGAAGCATTGTTGCTAACCCCTAATACCTCGTAATGGTTTATCACTTTTATGTATAATGTGACAATGTACTAAATAATCATTTTTATTCATATGTTTAATAGTCATAGACTTAAAAAACCGCTAGTGGCGCACATGAACTTGTTTTTTTTACGATCGGCCATTAATGTGTTATAAGATATGCTTTTTTGAAAATCAAATAATCCAATTTAGTATTTCATATAGATGTTTCTTCTAGTTTGTAACTTGATTTGGTAAGATTGAATGCTAGTAATAATAATCCAATTAGCAGCATGTTCTTGGCTTCTACAAGTTGCTATGTGCTTAGCCCATTTGAGGAATTCCACTTAAAAATGATGAGAGACTTGTTTGAATATTTATGCTCTAAGAGTAGAGCTAGCATTAATTACACATCGTTACACATCATACTTGTATCACATTACCGAAGTTTTTTAAGCTAACTATCATTAACAAATCCTCTGTAAAAATGTATGAGTTTCTTCATAGCAATAGGATAAATTTTATGACGGATGTCAAAACACGATCGTTAGCAATAAACTAGTACATGATAACACAATTAACCAAAAAGTTTACTCGTTTATATTATTAACCTCCCATATAGCAGTATTAGCTGTCTAGTGATGGTGGTTAATTATGAATTCAGTTAGTGCTATGGAAGAAGAGATCAGATCTCAGGTTGATTATTTATCAAAATTAGACCTACCTAGGCAGATTGGTTTAGACGATTGTCTATTTATAGGATCTGGAGATTCTTACGCTGCCGCATTAATTGCGGTCTATGCTTCCAATTATAAAATTGTATGTTGTAATCCAATAGACGTTGTTGTTAATCCAGAAATTATAAAAAAAAATGACTACCGCAGAATATACATAGTTTCGGTTTCCGGAAACACGCAATCAAACATACTCGCTGCTAAAATTTCTCGCAGATATAAAATCCCTACTACAGCAATTACCTCAGCGCCAAGCAGCAGGCTTTCAAGAGTTTGCGATAATGTAATTGAGCTCAAGTATAAAAACGCAGGAATTCCAACGTCAGGAACGGCGAGTTTTATGTGTAGTATGCTATGCTGTCTTTCTTTAGTAACAAAAGTCGACGATCTTAAACAAATTGCAAGTATTTATGCACAATCACGTAAGGAAGCTAGTAATTTTATCAATACAATCCCACAAAGAGTAACATCTTACATATTTTTAGGAAATGGGATACTATTTCCGATATCCGTTTATGGAATGCTGAAAATAAACGAGGTCTTTGGGTTAAAGTCTTTTGCTTATCAGTTTGAGGAGTTTTGTCATTCTCCATTATTCAGCATCAAAATGAACGACAAAATAATTATATTCAGAAACGATAATAAATATGACCTCCTAGGTAGTAAGGAGTTTTGTGATCGAATAACGAAATTGGGTTTTTCTACACCATTTGTAGTGGACTGCAGCAAACTCTCTTTGACAGATCGTTTGTTAAAATCAACCTTTTTTGTACAATTGTTTGTGCTCAGACAAGCCCTAAAAAAAGGATTACAGGATTGTTTTTTTCTTAGAAATAAAAGCTTGTTAAAGTTGAGCTCAGACCTTATCTATTAATAATAATAATAATAAAAACGAAATGAAATGAAATGAAACGCAGAATCGATTTGCAAAAATATCTATTTTTCACTATAATTTACAATATAGTAGCTAATCTTTACTTTTATGCTAGATTGCAGTTATAATTTTGTAAAAATAAAACGATATTTTGAATTTTTATTTATAAGTGATTACATAATAATACTATCAGTGCTGGTGAGTAGTTGGTTGCTTATAATTGCTGATAAAATGAATATTAGATACTTTCACATCTTTTAAATTTGATACGTGCTAAAGTAGTTTTTACCCATGCATCCAGATGACCTGAATAGAATATGGATTTGCCATGAGTGCAAATGCAGCTTTGTTTTTCGCTCAGATGTTGATGATCATAAATCAAAATCAGGTCACTTGGAGATAGAAAAATATGATTTGACATCGGGTAAATTGCTTGCCTGATTAATTCTATCTGTCTTGAGTATTGGTTTGTCTTTTTCGTGCTGGCCTATGTAATTTTTGTTGGCTGTTATATTTGTATCCTCATTCTTCTTCTCGTCGTCGCCATCATTATTTCACATATGCTGTCTATGCTTCTCAATAAGCAATAAAAAATACGTCCAAATCTATTTATCTTCGAATGGAACATTTGAAGTTAATGGGCAGACTGTTTGGAAGGAAGCAGAACACTGATTATGATTCTTACAACGATCCTTCCAAAAAACCTACAGAGGATAGAAACAACACTGATCGCTCGGACTGGCAGAAGCACGAGTTATATAAAAAAGGCATTGACCAAATGGCAAACGAGAAACTGGAAGATGCCATACGTAGCTTTGAGTTAGCCATAAGGATTGATCCAAATTATGTTGATGCATGGATCAAGAAAGGTTATGCTTATTTTCACTTAGGGGAATATGTAGTAGCGATCGGATGTTATGATAAAGCTCTAGATATTGATCTCAATAACGCCGAGGCATGGAATTTAAAGGGCCTAGCGTATTACAAAATGAGAAATTACGACCAAGCTATTGTAGCATGCGAAAAGGCGGTGGATATCAACCCTAATGACGCAATGTCGTGGTACAACAAGGCGTGTTATCTTACATTAATCGGCAAGGTGGATGATGGCATGGAAGCGTTGAAACGCTCTATAGAAATAGATATTTCAAATGCAAAGAGAGCAGTACGTGATAGAGATTTTGACAACGCCAGGGCAGAGGAGGGTTTTCAGCGAATTATTGAGGTCGTAGTTTTAGAATCGATACGACAGGGATATGATTATGTTGGTAAGATTGTCTGGATTACCGGTATGGGCAGACAAGAAGTTGAAGATGCTATGGAGAGGTTATCATTGAAAGGGCTTACACGCAAGATAGAAAAGAAGTCTATTACAACCAAAGATGAATACTACGAAATTGCAAGCGAAATTGCCGACAAGATAGGGCTTACAAAGCGGTCAGGCTTTTTTGGAAAGAGCAAGGAAATATATGCTCCACTACAACAATTAAAGGACATAAGTGAGGTTCTAGGAAGAGCTAAAGATTTTGTGGAGAAAGGTGATCTGAATGGTACCGTCGATAGTTTCGATGAGCTAATTAATCCCGCAAAACATGGTTCTGCAATGATTGAGCAATTCTTCGATGAACATCGAGACCTGCGGTTATTTCAAATTCGACTAAAAGATAAAGGACAAGGCTATCTTAATTCTCATAGATCTGATCTAATGAAGTTGATTATGGATATTGATGCAAAAGTTAGAAAAGGTGCAGTTACCAACCCTGCCAAGGATTAATTAATCGAGTAACCAACTAACCAACTAGCCAACCGCCCAATCAACCGATTAATTAATTTACTAATTTACTAATTTTAGTATATTCGCTGGTGATATCGATAGATACATTAAATATATGAAAAAGTACAAGAGAGGAGAGTCATGACAATATGTGGACAAAAATACAGATGTATTGATAATTGTTATTGTGGAAATGACAACGATAATAAAATACTTGTACCTCCGATATTTGGAATGACTATGCTCACTACTGTTATAACACTGATAACGAAGAAGGTCATTGTTATGGTAACCGAAAAAAGCCGCGATAGATATTGTTGTACTCTGCGTACTCAGTCTCAGTTATTGATGTCGTATCATACTTCACCTAGCACAATAGAAGGTTAGATACAAAAGTGGCAGCCGCAGCAGAAAAGAGAATTAGAATACCAAATGAGATAAAATATGTTATAATAGCTGTCATTGGAATTGCTATTTTCTGGATTGGTATTAGATTTGTATTTGGTGTTAACAATCCTTTTTACGTTGTAGCCAGTGAAAGTATGGTTCCTAACCTCAAAGTTGGAGATTTACTGATGGTCCAACATGCAAGTTCTTCTTCTCCCTCTCCGTCTTCGTTTAACAATTTGAAAGTAGGTGATATCATAGTCTTTAAATCACCAGGAGTAAGAGAGGATACAGGACAGCCAGAAGTCATAGTTCATAGGGTTAAGCAGATCTATATTACACTGCAAGGAGAAAGAGTACTTAGAACAAAAGGTGATGCAAATCCACATTCTATTTATTTAATCGATTATCCAATCCTATTAAACAATTACATTGGAAAAGTGGTTTTTATTGTTCCTGGTGTAGGTTTGGTTGCGAGAGCTATTAGTCCTCCAGTAAACTATATACTTATTGCTGTCATACTTGTTATACTTTTCTTCTTGATATTCAAAAGGGGAAAAGATCAGAGGAAGGAACAACAGACAGATACCGACAGTGGTAGCGTAAGTAGTTAATGTGATGACCTTGCCCAATATATAAAGGTCAGTGTTCTCGTCCTCTGCCTTGATCTTGTATCAAACATTAGGGATAGGTACAATTGTTAAGGTCATGTACTTTCCGTGAATCTTCTCATAGTTGGTTACAAAGGATTGTAGCATTCCTTTTATAAAAAGGAATTGATTACGGTCTGGTAATGTTTGCAGCAGCCAGTAGTCTCGATGGGTCAGTACACTCTGCTATAGCAGCTGCTGCAAGGTTTTTTTGATATTTTCACTCATTATTTTTCAAGCGAGTGTTGTGCGCTCTGCCACCATCAGAGTCAGAGCGGATTTGGATTTGTTCAAATGGCGCTACCGCTTTCTAACCCTATGTCGCGGGGCATGCAGTCCCAACCAAGCTTAGCAAATCATACACAACAAAGTGTAAATTACACAACTAAGTCTAAATCATAGCTTGTCAGTTTCGAATGATGCAGTAAGAGAAGTTGCTGGCTCTGATGCGGCGGTAATACCAGATCAATACATTATAGTCCTGAAGTCAGGTGCACATCCTCATGCGTCTTCAATAGTAGATAAAGTAAAAAATTCAGCTGCAACTATTTACGTGGGGGCTTTAAACTAAGTGAAGTTTTTTCTTCTACCGTTATTATGATTCAAAAACTAAATATCCGATCCAATTTTTGGTAATCGATTATACTTTATTATTTATCGCTCATGGAACTCTTTTTCTCGATTTTGTACTTCCTTATGAAATGTTGTGTAAAGTTGATTAGCGACGTAACAAATGTGCCAGTATATATGTATTAATACTATGAAAAGTATACCTCTGCATGGAAAAAATCTTTGCAGATGTGAGCGAGAAGGAGATTACAAGGGCTATTGCGACTATGTTCCATGAAACTATGGAAGAATATACTGATTCTGATGTGATAATTATTGGTGGAGGCCCCGCTGGATTGACTGCTGCTAGAGACTTGGCTAAGAATAAAATAAGAACCCTCGTCATAGAACAGAACAATTACATTGGAGGTGGATACTGGGTAGGCGGATATATGATGAACCCTGTAACTGTCAGGGCACCAGCGCAAAAAATATGGGATGAGCTAGGTGTGCCATACCGTAAAATAACTGATGGACTGTATGCTACATGGGGGCCCCACGCTTGCTCGAAACTTATTGCTTCTGCATGCGACGCCGGTGTTAGATTCTTGCAATTAACAAAATTTGATGATTTGATATTAAAAAATAAAAACCGTGTAGGAGGCGTTGTAGTTAATTGGATGCCCGTCTCTGCTCTGCCGAGAAATATTACATGCGTAGACCCAGTGGCATTGGAGAGTAAAATTGTAATTGATGCATCAGGTCATGACTCTGTAGCTGTAAAGAGATTGATGGATCGCGGATACGTAAAGTGGAAAGGTATGGATCCATTATGGGTGGAAGGAAGTGAAGATGCAGTAGTTGGGCATACAGGCGAAATATTTCCAGGTCTGATAGCGACTGGAATGTCGGTAACTGAGACACATGGTTTGCCTAGAATGGGACCGACATTTGGTTCGATGTTATTGTCCGGAAGGAAAGCTGCAGAAATAGCATTGAGCAAACTTAGAGAAATTCCTGTACAAATGGGCAGATAACTGCTATAGGGGAAGAAGCATACGTTCGAAGACATACATATCAGATTAATTCATATAATTTTTTATATTACTATGTTTTTGATGCACTAGATATTCCCCAAATTCAATATGTTACAATAGTAGTCATGATTAAATACATCCACCAAAATAATATTACGAGCAGAAAAGGTAAATCCTATGTAAAAACTACATATAAGTAATTAAAAATCGTGTTTTGTTAGTTATTCTTGAATTACTTGTACATTTGCGAGCATTCTTCAATATTCTCACTAGTTAGAGCGACAATCGCAGTAGACGTTGTGAACAAATTATTTAATGGGCTTCATTTTTATATGGTAATATCATATGCCCAATATCGACAGCATGGTGGCAAGTGAAGAAGGAGAAGAAGGAGGAGAAAAACAAGACAAACAAGGTAGATCCTCTTCGTCAAAAGTGGATACACGTTATGACATAATAATAATCGGATCGGGCCCTGCAGGGTATACTGCTGGAATCTATACTTCGCGAGCCAAGCTCAGAACACTGATTATATCAGGCATGCTTCCAGGCGGCCAGTTAATGACAACAAGTGAGGTAGAGAACTATCCAGGTTTTCCTAATGGCATATTCGGGCCCGAACTTATGATGAACATGCGACAGCAAGCCGAGAGATTTGGTTCCACTGTCCTTGATGACGAAGTTATTGCAGTAAATTTTAACCAAAGGCCATTTATAATCACAACTCCTTCTGAGAGCTTTGAGGCCGAGTCTGTCTTGGTATGCACTGGAGCATCTCCACGCAAACTTGGGATTCCAGCGGAACAACAATTTGCGGGTAGAGGAGTATCGTATTGTGCAACCTGCGATGGCCCTTTTTTCAAAGGTGAAGATATAGTTGTTGTTGGGGGTGGAGATACAGCTATTGAAGAAGCCACATTTCTTACAAAGTTTGGCAAATCTGTGAAAATAGTTCACAGAAGGGATACATTGCGCGCAAGCAAGATTCTTCAAGAAAAGGCCTTTGAGAATCCAAAGATAAGATTCTTGTGGAATAGTGTGGTCTCTGATATCAAAGGTGATAAGAAACTAGCACGTGTAACTGTAAGAGACATAAATAACGAAAATGAACAGGAAATTTCAGCTGGTGGATTATTTGTTGCAATAGGACATGATCCTAATACGGCGATCTTCAAGGGCAAGTTGGAAATGGATGACAAGGGCTACATTGTATTAAAAAACCAAACGAGAACCAGCGTCGAAGGCGTATTTGCTGCAGGTGATGTACACGATTATAGATACAGACAAGCAGTTACTGCTGCAGGTTTTGGATGTATGGCTGCTATTGATGTGGAAAAATGGTTTGCTGAAAAAAAAGCAGAAAGAAAAAAACAGGAAATACCAAAATCAGAGTATATACATGAAAGAAAGCAACAACTATAGTCGTAGCAGAGAATCCAATCGTATATGATAGTACTGCACAAAGCCCTGGAGTGGCATTTAAATTAGTAAATAAATGAAAACATTCCTACTCCAAACATATTAAAGGAAGAAAAAACAATTTCTGAAGCTTTTTTGTAATATGTATATTTATATTTCCAGATTGTTTGTATTGATAGTAGCACATAAAAGTCTCAATACATTAGTCGTAGCAGGTATAATTAATCTAGAAGCTGCCTCATTAGGAGTTTATTAAATTGTAATGATGAAGATTGCAATACAATATTCTGGTACTTAAAAATGGTATTTTTATGACGCTTATCAAATCATTATCACCTTGGATTAAACAATTTTATATTAACTTTTAGGTTTCCTTTTGCTTTTTTGGCGAAAAAATAATTTTAAATTGCGAAAGAGTAGCCTATATCAAAAAATAAAGAGCAGCGCTCTGGATTAATTAATAGTGCCTTTTTTGTTTTGATTAACTTCCTGTGTGGAATCTTTTGCAGACCTTATCAGGGCCAGAAAAGTTATGTTTGCATTGGCCATAGTTCTTTTCTCCTTTTGGTCCGCCAACTGCAAATGCAGAATTTGCTGTAATAATGGTTGTAGCTACTACGGCTGTTGCCAATGTTAGTGCTGTTACTATGGCAAATATTGAGAGTGTTGTTTTTGAGTTCATATGTGAAAAATGTAGTAGAATACAAACTATTAGAACGCCTCCAGATAAATAACCTAGAAAATTCCCAAAAAAAGAAATTGTTACTTACTGTGATCTGTAAGGATGGACAGGCGTGTTGTTGTAGAAGAGAAAGCATATTTGTACATTGTCTTTGTTCCTTGAGAGTCGATAGAATTAAGTTCTTGTAGCCTTCTTATGAAGATGATGGTAGTTCTTGTCATATAAAGGAAAATAAGGCAGGGAAGCGTCTACCATGCTAAATTGATTTCTATGACTGTCTCTTAAAGATGATAATGGGCCATCGTGAAGTATGGTCATAGTACGTGAGACCATTTGAGTCAGTTAATCGAATAGACTACATCAGAAAGGTTTTTGGCATTTTTGAGGTATGTTTCATATTCATTATCAGCAAAGACATTTTGTTGTTTATAGAGGCTTTTGAATTTTCTGCCATCATCAGCGAATATTCCCACAAGTACTCCGCTATCTAGTTTTTCAGCAGTTTTTACCATTGATGCCATAACAGAGCCAGACGAAGGACCTACAAATAATTTCTCATTTACTGCTAGTTCTTTTACCATTTTAAAAGAGTCATCGTTGGTTGCAGTAATCCACTCGTCTACTACACTTTCACGCCGTTTAAACAACTCAGGCATTGAAGATTCTTCGAAATTTCTCAACCCTTGTAGTAAATGGTTCTTTTGTGCCTGTATTGCAACAATCTTGATATTCTCGTTCTTTTCCTTAAGGAATGTTGCTGTGCCAGTGATAGTTCCTCCAGTACCGCACCCAGTAAGAAAGTGTGTTATTTTGCCATTAGTTTGATTCCAGAGCTCTGGACCAGTACTATCGTAGTGTGCAAAAAAATTGGCATCGTTTTCATACTGGTTTGGCATATAATATATATCGGGTCGCGGCTTTGAAATGGCTTTGGCAAGTGCAATGCTTTGATCTGTTCCCGCACCGACTCGAGGGCATAAATCGTCTGATGTTTCATGCAAAGTGGCTCCTAAATGTCGTAGAATGGTTTTGGTCTCTTCGCTCACCTTCTCAGGAATAACAATTTCAACTTTGTATCCTAGTTCAATAGCTATACCGGTCAGCGCAATGCCGGTATTTCCAGAAGTAGGTTCGATGATAATACTCTTGTCCTTCTTCAGAATGGCTTTCCTTTCAGCATCCCTTATCATCCATAATGCTGCCCTATCTTTTACTGAACCAAAGGGATTGAACCATTCTAATTTTGCATATAGTTTAACATTTTTTTGAGAGAATGAAGTTAATTCGATTAGAGGAGTGCCGCCTATACGATTGATAACATCGTGCCTAATGATTGACGACGATGATGATTTTGCAGTTGTTGCCATATTGCTATTTGGCCTTCTTTATTAAAAATTCAAGATCTTTCTCAGTTTTGTTAAGTGATACGAGTTCATGTCCTGTTCTCTTTACCCATCTAGATATATCTTCTTCAGATTCGGGGTCATCAGACAGCACTTTGAGCACATCTCCTGAGGCTAGTCGTTCCATTTCGATTTTTGTACGAAATACGGGCTCAGGACAAAAAAGCCCTCTAACATCAATACTCTTAGTAGGTGATTCACTGCTAGTATTAGCTGTACTCATCTTAAAGAACACAGTAAAATTGTTGCAGCGTAATATTAAATGTTTAGGAGCTATTGCTCAATCATATATAATAGTCCAACTTGTACTGAAGAATATTGGGTATATCTACATATATACACACATATATATCAGAGAAAATACCAAAAATTGACATCAAAGAGCTTTATTTTTTCATTCTAACCGCCAATTTATTTAACAACCTAGTTAAGACTACCTAAATAGATCTTTTTCCTTTTCTCTAATTAGCTGAGAAACGGAAGATTTTTTGTGTGCTCTTGGATAGTTATAGCCTCTTAATACGACAATTGGAACGCCGTCGGCTTTGCCCATGGCAAGTTCTGCAGCAGATGCGATTTCATCAGCAACAGCTATTTGTGTAACCCTTAGCCTTTTTCCATACATGTCTATTTTTCCTACATAGTTCTTTATTGGTTCTAGTCCAGCAATTCCTATTGCTACATTGACCTGGCCTTCCCTGAATGGCCTTCCAAAGGTATCACTTATTATTATTGCTATGTCTTTACCAGTCTTCCTTTTTAAGGATTGTCTAATTTTGCTTGCAGATTTGTCAGAGTCAATAGGTAGTAGTAGCGCATGTTTAGAATAATCTTCAATGTTGCTCTGGTCAACGCCAGCATTAGCACAGATTAAACCTTGACTCGTTTCTGCTATTATTATACCTCTTGAAATCCTCAATATACTATTTGATTCAGTTAAAATTAGCTCTACTACTCGAGGATCTTTATTGTGCTCTTTTGCTATGACTATAGATCGGGCGGATGGTCTTATTTTGTCTAGCTCTACTAGCCGATTTTCTGATTTTGAGACTATTTTGTGTGCGATAATTAATATGTCATCATCATAAAGAGTTTGTCTGGTTTTTTTTAATGATTCTAAAATTAGTATATCAAGCCTATCGTTGGGCTTTACATCTTTATTGAGTCGAACTGGAATTAGCTCAATATTATTATTGATATTTTTAGTTTTATTTTTGATACTGTTTTTTTCCTTCTTATTTTTGTGTTCGTCCAACGGTAGCGCAGATGATGATATAGTACTATGCCATATTAAACAATAGGATTTCTAGGCGGGTGTTTTTTGATAGTTTTATTTTTGACATTGTTATACATATAGATACAATTGCATAATTAGTCTGCAATACGGTTAAAGAGTATTTGTAAGTACCGCTTTGCCGTACTTCTTTTCAAGCAAATTAAGTAGCAATGTAAGGTCGCGGATTTCGATGACTGCATCAGCCTTTTCCTTTACTATATCTACAGGGCAAAATCCAACTGTAAACCCCGCTAAACTGAACAGTTTCAGGTCATTCGCACCATCTACAACAACCACAGTGTCTTCCTTTAGTATTCCCCATTCCATTATGGTTGGTCTAACTGCAGCTGCCTTATCAGATGTCACGGTGAGCTTAACACCCTCGAGTCTTCCATCCTTGAAGATCAATTCGTTTGAAAAAATTTTGTCAATATATAGCTCATGTTTTAGTCTGTCAGTAATTAGTGTAAATCCTCCAGACACAGCTATAATTTTCCAGCCTGCCCTCTTTAATGCATAACAGAGCTCCTTGGCTCCCGGCATGATTTGCAAATTAATGCCGATTCTGCGTGCATCTTCTAATCTAATTCCTCGAAGAGCATCTACACGCTTTCTCAGGCCATCTTCCCAATTAATTTCTCCTCTGATGCCCTGTTTTGTGATGTCCCATATCTCTTTCTCCTTTTCTGGGCCCATCAGTTGGGCTAGAATCGGAAGATACTCTGCATTCAAAAGAACGCCTTCAACATCAAAGACAATTAGCATGTTTCCGTGCTTGTGCAAATCCTCCCGCTCTACTGTATATTAACTTTGTTAAATGAATGAAGAGAAGATTGTTGTGCATAGATATCAAATTATGCATATCTTTCTTATATGGTATGTGTGTACGCCAAAACATAGTGATATTGATGAGCAGCATCGTTGTTGGCAGAATCACAGCATTACTATTATACTCCTATTTGTTTGGCTAATTTGATGAGATCTTGACCTTTTTTTGTAAGTTTGTTATACATTCTGTTCTTTACTTTTGTTCTTTTCACCAAGCCTTTTTTCTCAGCTTCAAGCAAAAGCTTATGACCATAACCATATGCCCCGACTTTTTTCAATAGCTCGCGGGTATGGTACTCCCTTTCACCTACCGTTTTTAGAATTCTAAGTAACGCCTTTTGTTCAACTATCAGCCTAAGTAATTGTGCTTGTTTCATATAGATTCAGTTCACATATAACCAAGCCAAAAGCCTATCAGGACGACAAATTTTACATCTTGTTTTGTTTGAAGCTTTCATATTATCTGATACAACAATTATTTCCTGTTACAAGCTATATTAGTATTAAGTAATTAATTGCTATATTTTTCAGGTGATGCATATTTATAAAAGACTAATGGAAAACTAGTATACTAAGGATTAATAAGAAAAAAATCCAAGAATAATTGTCATCTTTGTATTATCATGGCATAGCAACCCGTTGTCTATAGTGGGATTAATTATTGGTTATTTTGTTTCTGATTCTATACAACCACGGTACAGTATACGCCTCACTTCGAATGTTTCCTAATTTCCTAAATTCCTAATTTCTCGCGACAATGGTTGTAGTAAGATGTGAGACTTAGGCTATGCTAGAGTGTATTTGATTGGTCAGCGAGAGAGATGGACCGGTGTTTGATTGTAATTAAAATCTTTTCTTTAACAATCTTTTTATTCTTCTTATACATAAGAATATACTAGGTGTAGGTTAGGAGGTAAGAAAATGGAAGAGGTAGTTGTGTGGTTCATAGCTTACTTTTTAACCCATTCCTTACTGCAGACCTACACCTTTTAGATTAAAAAGATTTTGTTAATCGTAGTTATATGATAATTACTAATTATTGGTGACATATAAAATTCAAGAAATTAAAAAGTATTATTCACTCTTAAAAATGGATACTATAATGACGATGATTACGCACTGAACTTTAACATCGATAGAGTATGTACTGAGCACTGAGAAGATTTTTCTTATATCCATAGATATAGCCTTATATCCATAGACATAACATCAAAGTGAAGGTTTAAAAAAATCTGTAAAATAAAGTAGTTATGTACGCCATCATTTAAGTCTGATATCTAAATTTGTTGTATGCAATGCCATCTCTTCAGAGACCACACAAGAATGTGATTTTATTATTATTTTGTTTATTTGCTAAATCTCTGAAAAATACTAAACGGAAAAAGATAGCATTTTTTTATTATAATTATTTACTTATTAGTTGATAGTATTCTAAATAAATTATGGCATATACATGTAATTCACATGATGAGTAAGCGCAGCAGTTTAGTATCTCTTGTAGTTGTTGGTTTTATGCTATTGCTACCAGTATCGATGAACTTGCAATCACAGCTAGCAGGAGCACGTAAACAAAGTGATGGGCAAGTACCTACTAAGCAATCAAATAGTCAAAAATTGAAATGTAATTCTGATGCAATATGCTTAGCCAAGGCAATAAATATAGTTTGTTCTAAAAACTCGCTTTGCTATATAGGATATAATGCTCCTTTCCTGATGGCAGTTCCCCATTGAGTTACCATCGTTGCCATTAGGG